>CAZZFC010000052.1:0-6087 GCA_964653325.1 uncultured Candidatus Saccharibacteria bacterium
CCCCAGGCAAATTTAAGTCAGCATTTACAAATCATGCGCAAAGCCAATATTGTAATTACGCGCCGATGCGGTAAAGAAATTTATTACAAACTCGCCCATGAAAATATCTTTAAAGCATCTGATGCCATCCGTGAACTACTAATCGAAAAACATAAAGACGATCCACTCATCAAATCACTCCTTGAACCAATGTCGGATTTTTTACCCTTAACCCACGATCCAGTTTGCAAAATGCGCTTGTCACCCAAAACCGCCAGCTTTAGTGATAAGTACGGAAACAAAGATTATTACTTTTGTGCGGAAGGGTGTTTAAAAATATTTAGGAAGGAACCCACCAAATATGTCTAATCCTCAAACAATTTCATTTCATATTTCCGGAATGCACTGCACGAGTTGTGCATTAAACATTGAACACATCCTGAACAAAACTGAGGGCGTTACCTCAGCTTCCGTTAATTATGCCAGCGAACAAGGCAGGGTCACCATTACCAATGAATCAGTTAAGGATAAAATCACTCATGCGATTAAAAGTCTGGGATATACCGCACACTTAGATGTGATCGATTCGGAAGATCTCTCAGAAAAAGAACGAATTATTGAACTGAGAAATTTGAAGATTAAAATTATTTTTGGTGGAATAATCTCGGTGATTTTATTATTCGGGGCCATGATTCCTCAAGCTCCAGGATTTTTGAAAGATATGGTGGTAATGGCGATTTTAGCCGCTCCGATTCAGTTTGGGGTTGGGGCATCTTTCTACCAAAGCGCTTTCGCAGCGCTTAAAAATAAAACTGCTAATATGGACAGCCTGATTGCCCTAGGAACATCGGTTGCCTATTTTTATTCGCTATTTGTAGTTGTTTTTAAAAATTATTTTGAAACCAATAATCTACCAATGCATATTTATTTTGAAAGCTCCGCCACCATTATTACGCTAGTCTTACTCGGAAAGTATTTACAAATCCAAGCTAAAGGTAAAACCTCAACGGCAATTAAAAAGCTCATTGGGTTACAAGTAAAAGAGGCAACTGTGTTTCGTGATAATCAGTGGATCACTCTTGGTTATGATCAGATTGTGATCGGTGATCGAATTTTAGTTAAGCCTGGAGAAAAAATTGCAACGGATGGGACCATTATTTTCGGAATTACATTCGTTGATGAAAGTATGGTCACGGGTGAAAGTTTACCAATCGCAAAATCAATTAATGATAGCGTAATTGGCGGAACAATCAATACATCAAACGCAATTGAAATCACCGCCACTAAAATCGGATCCGAAACCATGTTGGCCAACATTATTCGTTTAGTGAAAGAAGCACAAGGTAGCCGCCCAGCGATTCAAAATTTAGTTGATAAAATTTCATCAGTTTTCGTTCCCACAATTTTAGTTCTGGCCATCATCACTTTTATCATCTGGTATATTTTGGGGCCCGAACCAAAACTGATCAACTCATTAATTAGCATGATTTCGGTTTTAATTATTGCCTGCCCGTGCGCACTTGGGATTGCCACACCCACCTCGTTAATCGTGGCTACGGGAATCGGCGCGGAAAATGGGATTTTGATTAAAAATGCCGAAAGCTTAGAAATCGGAAATAAAATCGATACCGTAATTTTTGATAAAACCGGAACGTTAACCATGGGCAAACCTCAAGTTCAAAAAACATTTTTTGATTTGAACATAAACGAACTGGAACAATTAGAAATTTTAAGTTTGGTCAAAGGAATTGAATCCAAATCAACTCACCCCCTAGCAACAGCCGTTATCAACTCAATCAATACTGACACAAAACTTAATTTTGAAATTGAAAATATTCAAGAACTTTCCGGTAAAGGGATGGTGGCAACGTACCGCAATCAAAATGTCGCTCTTGGAAACGAACAATTCTTAATTAGTCTTGGATATCAAATCAGTGACGAGATCAAATCCGAAATAGTTACCATGCAACAAAATGCATACTCAGTGGTATTAGTTGGAATGAATCAAGAAGCAAAAGTTATTTTTGGGATTTCGGATTCATTAAAAGATAATGCGCGTGCGGTGATTGATGAACTTAAAAGTAAACACATCACACCGGTCATGTTAACTGGCGACAATCAGGTAACTGCGCAAGTGATTGGGACGCAACTTGGTATTACCGATATCAAAGCTCATATTTTACCTGGCGATAAAGAATCAATTGTGCGTAATTATCAAAAGGACGAAAAAGTGGTGGCCATGGTTGGCGATGGCATTAACGATGCACCCGCATTAGCTGCTTCCGACGTAAGCATTGCCATGGGAAGTGGAACCGATATTGCCATCTCGACCAGTTCTATCACCCTGCTTCGTGGGGATATCAGTTTAGTTTCCAAAGCAATTAATCTTTCTAAAGCGACGATGAAAAATATACAACAAAATTTAATCTGGGCATTTGGATATAACATTATTTTAATCCCAGTAGCCATGGGAATTTTATATCCAATCTGGCACATTCAACTTAGTCCCATCCTTGCTGGCGGAGCAATGGCACTTTCGAGCGTTTCGGTACTTACCAATGCAATTAGATTAAGAAAGGTAAAGATATGAAATTCAACTATAATTTTCAAGGAATATTTATCCCTGTCATTTCGAATCCCGAAGCATTGCGAGTGGTGAGAAATCCCTTAAATATAAATACCCAAATAATACGCAAGAGATTCCTCTCTTCGTTCGGAATGACACAGACAAAAATGGAAGGAATAAATTGATATGAACTACTGGCTAATATTTTTAACTGGACTGACTACTGGCGGATTAAGCTGTCTGGCAATGCAGGGCGGACTACTTGCGAGTGTGATTACCAATCAAAAAGAAGCGCTTGCTAAAAATAAAACAGAAAATCAAGCCAAAGATTGGCAATTAGTCGCGATGTTTTTAGTGGCGAAACTAATTACTCACACAATCTTTGGTTTATTACTTGGAAGTTTGGGTTCAGTCATTTCATTAAGTCTTGAAGTACGATTATTCTTTCAAATATTTACGGCACTTTTTATGTTTGCCACGGCGATGAATTTGCTGAATGTGCATCCGTTTTTTAGAAAATTTGCAATTCAGCCACCTAAGTTTATTTATAAATATATTAAAAACACAACTCGAGCGCAAACATTTTTTGCGCCAATTTTACTCGGAATACTTACCCTCTTTGTCCCGTGCGGAGTAACCCAAGCGATGGAAATTCAAGCGATTAATTCTGGTAGTGCCATCGCGGGTGCCCTCACCCTTGCCTTTTTTGTACTAGGTACCTCACCTCTATTTTTTACAGTTGGATTTGCCACTGCCAAATTATCTTATTCATTAAAGCAAACCTTTTATAAAGTAGCGGCAATCATTTTAATCGGCATGTCTTTATATGGAGTTAATGGTGTGCTGACCGCACTTGATTCACCGTTTTCGTTTAACAGAATTACTCAAATATTCAACAACAACGAATCACCCAATCAACCAACTATTCAACCTGGAGAGACTCAAAACATTACTGTTAACATCACAAACAGTGGCTACAGTCCAAAATCATTTACCGTTAAAGCTGGCACACCCGTTGTGCTAACTCTTAAAACAAATAATGTTTATTCGTGTGCGGCCGCGTTTGTGTTTCGCGAATTCGGGATTAATACAACCTTAAAATCAACTGACACTCAAAGCTTTCAATTTACACCAAATAAAAAAGGCACTTATAATTTCTCATGCTCGATGGGCATGTATACTGGAACTATGAAAGTGGAGTGATTTTGTTTGTCATTAATCTGGCAAACGGATACCTACGACTTAAGTCGTGGGCGGAAGTGAGAATCCCCGTGGCATTAAAGGAACGATAAGTCTCGACGTCATCCTGAGCGGAGCGAAGGATCCAAAAATGCATGGATGTTTCGCTATGCTCAACATGACGAACAACAGAGCCACGGTCACGGAGATAGATACTACCGATCTGATTCTGAGGTATTTAGAGTTAATACAAAAGGGATTTCTCGTATTCACTCGAAATGACAAATCAAAGAAGAATCGAAATACGTATCAAAAAAATAACCATGTTCGGACTAAACAAAAATAAAGCACAACTTAAAGGCGAAATCTTAAATTTAAAAATTGAAGGTATGCATTGCGTGAGTTGTAGTTTAAATATCGATGGAACACTCGAAGAATTAGATGGCGTGATATCAAGTAACACCAGCTATGCCGATGCCAAAACTGTAGTGGAATTTGACCCCCAAAAAATTAATTGTGAAACAATTATTCAAAAAATTTCTGAGCTTGGGTACCCCGTGTCAAATTAATACTCTTCATTTGGATGCGCTTTTTTATATCTATCATAGAGCTGATTTAAAACACACCCTTGCTGTAAAAGACCATCCAGGGTGACTTCATTTCCCTCAACTCGAACAAGCCCTAAGCCAATACAATATTCTAACAATTCGGGCGTAAAATTTTCAATCGAGACTCTCAATTCTTGACCATACTGTTCATTTATGTGAAGCGAGGGCGCGATATTAAATGCTTGTAAAAACTCCTCTAACCGACCATCCATCTCAAGCATATTCAATCCATATTCTTTCATTGCAAACAATGTTGGATCATTAAACGCATCTATATCGAGTTGCCTCATCGCTTGTGAAACTAGCTCTTCTGATACTTCGTCTATATTCTCGTGACGCATTATTTGATAGATCGTTTTAAGCAATCGATTTACATATATTGGCTTATGGCCGGCCGCTTTAATTACTGTGGCTAAAGCACCATCGGCAATTTTAATATGATTCGCAACATGGGATTCAGTACCTACTTTCCAAGTAATCTCGGTATTTAAGGCATGTGCTATTTCTTCGTCGGTTAAATCTCGAGGTACGGTGGTTTGCGCTTCATACCAAAAACTTAAATTTTTCTCTGCAACATTCGCCCAATAAGCACCGGAATGAATTATCAAAACAATTGGAACTCCTTTTGCATGGGCCAATTCCGCGAGTTCAGCCAAAGGACCATAACCGAGATTAATCGTTTCACCTTCACCTGCAAGCACTGCTGTAAATTCGTCAATAAAAATTGCTCCTCCCTAGCTTGAATTATTTCGACTACTTCCTCAAGCGACTCTGCCTGCAATGCACCATTATCTCCACCTTGTAAAATCTTTTTCAAGGCATTTCCCTCTATTGGCCTACAAGATTCCCGATTAATATAAAAATCCCGCGGTTGTGTATCCCCACTTTGACCACGAACTCGCAATAGTTGTTTCATCTCACAACTTTTTCCAAGACGTTTGGGTCCAGAAATAATCAAAACGCTTCCGGGTTTATCAATAATTTCTGCTAATTGCGCGACCTCATCATCTCTAAAAAGTGATTGTTGATTCCATCCGACCTCCATTGCTTCCGGGGTACTTCGGATTAACATTCTTAAATCTTGTACAATTTCAGGTGCAAGTTCTGGTCTAGGAGCTGGTCTATCTCCATATGGTTGTCCTGGACGAAACATACTTATATTTTATCTTAATTAAACAATTATTAAAAACAAATATGGGTAAAAAGGTTATAATTACTCTCATCACCCGCAAAGGAGAAAACTGATATGGAGATCATCCTGATCCGAATTGCTATCAGTATTCTGATGGCAGCCAACGCGATGTTGGCATTGGCACTATTCCCAATCGAGGTATCGCCGTACAAAAACGGACAACCTTGGGATGGGTGACCGCACGAATACCTTGCCGGCAGCGTTAAGCCGCCGGCATTTACTATCGTCCATAATCATAGCTCTCGTTGAACCATTTTGTATTTTCGAACGCTCTCTGAAGCGATTCGATCGCGTCTTTGATTGACTCCTGCGGACCGAGCAGCCGACGAATTTCCTTTCGGATTCGGCGCCAATCTCTGCTTTTCGGCCATCCGGCACCGCTAACGGACAAGGTTGCATTAGTACTCCGACGTATATTCCATTTCGGAGTCTCTGGCGTATTGGTATCAAATTGAATTACAAACATCTCGGTAGTTACGATCATTACCCCGGGCGGATAATGTGATGTTACCGTTGTCGTGGGCGTAGACATGGATTACCTCCACGAGAATAAAATGAGCAAC
>CAZZFC010000053.1:0-6045 GCA_964653325.1 uncultured Candidatus Saccharibacteria bacterium
TTGTTTCTGCTTTTTTCATTAATATCTGACTGATTGGTTTAACAAATTTTAGTTTCTTCATCGTTATTTTATTCCCTCATAGAAACTACTTTTTAAATAACATTCGATTGATAACCTACTCCCGTCGAAATGAGGTTGGGGTAACTCACGAGGATCACACCAAATTAATTCCTCACAATAATCTGGCTCATTATTTTTTACTTCTCCCCAAAATTCTTTGGCTAATACTACAACTCCAACATAATGGACTCCTTCTTTTTGATAGGTTTCTAGTGCATTTACAATCGCAATTACTTTAGGATCAATAATTTCTAAATCAGTTTCTTCTTTTGTTTCTCGAATTGCTGCTTGTTCAAAGGTCTCACCTAGTTCGATATGTCCACCTGGGATTGAATACATCAATACATCAGCACCTTTACGTTTTTTTATTAAAACTTCACCTTTACTGTTTACGATAATGATTCCAATTATTGGAACTGGATATTCTTTTTTCATCTTTACTTTCTCATTGTCGCACAAAATGAATTTGGATCAATTAACAAGTCTAACGCCGCGTTAATTGAGGGTACGATTACATCGATATAATTAAATATTTCGCGATGAATTCCTTCGTCTTGAAGGGTTGCGATTCTGATTTTCGCTTTTTTGAATGTTCCAATATCAATCCGAGCATTACCGATGGCAACAGTTTGATCGACTGGCAGCTGATCCATGGCGATTTCTTTTTCTAATGAAGTCCCACATCTTACCAGTTGAATATGCAGATCATGGCAGATCGCATCCGCAGTTCCGCGTTGATCACCGGAAAACAGCACGATGCTAAATCCTAATTTTTTCAATTTATCAATTCGTTTTTTGACTCCGACCGGAATCGTCCCATTTACTGATAACGTACCGTTTAAATCTAATACAATCGTTGTCAATTCAATTTTCCCAACTCCTGGTACTTGGTAAACCATAGCTACATTATAGTCTTTCATCTATAATTACACTATGCAAAAGATTGTGATTACCTCTGGCTCTGCATTTACAGACATTGATACTTTAGCCTCGGCAATTGGGTTAAAGGAATTACTCTCTCAAACCGGTAATCAAACTGAAGTTGTATTACCTGGTGAATTTAATAGCAGTATTACTGAATCAATCAGAAACTGGCAAATTCAAGTATTAAAAAACCCGCAATTAACTAACTATCAAACCATCCTCGTAGATATATCCAACCCACAATATATTTGCTCTTGGGTTGATTCAGATTCGATTATGGCACTTTATGATCACCATTTTGGATTTGAAGCATATTGGCGCGAAAAAATTGGCGATCAGGCAATTATCAAACCTATTGGCGCATGTGCCACTTTAATTTGGGAACAGTATGCGCAAAAAGAACTCACCCCAACAATTTCAACCCTCAGTGCTAACTTACTCACAACGGCAATCATTTCGAACACTCTTAATCTTAAATCTTCTGTCACCAGCAGTCGTGACATCCAAGCGCTTGCACAACTAAAGCCATACACCAACCTTCCAATTAATTGGCCGGAAAAATATTTTACCGAAGTTGAACAACACATTTTTCAAGATATTCCAACTGCAATTAAAAATGATACCAAGGTCCAAGAAATCACAAACTTAAATCAAACCTTTGTAATTGGCCAGATTGAATTGTGGGATAGTTCGGGGTTTATTCGTGATCATCAAAAAGAAATCCGTGACGTTTTAACATCATTTGGCAATCCGAATTGGTTCATGACAAGTCCTAGTATCAGCCAAGGAATTAACTATTTGTATACGGAAAATGAGGAGATTAAGGTGAGCTTAAGTCAGATTATTAACGCAAAATTTGAAGGGAACGTTGGTACTACTCCCAAGCTTTGGCTGCGTAAAGAAATCTTACGGGAATTACAGAAACTATGATTTTGAAATCACCGAATTATTACCAAGAGCTTAGTAATCTATTAATTAAAAACAAAGGTATCCCGGCAGTTCATGACACAATTAATTATGATGGTAATCACGACCCAAAACTCTATATCAAAACTCCGATTCGACATGAATTAATTAAAAATTTTATGAAATCTCAGTCCGAGATAAACTCGATTCAATTTTCTCGCCTAATCAACCAACTTTATCAAGGCAAATACGACGAGGAAAAACAAACCGCTAGTTATTTACTTAAAATCACTCCAAAATTCAGAAAACTGATTGGTGTTCAAGAAATTGATAAATGGTTAAATTATCTTCATGGCTGGTCACAAGTTGACGGACTTTGTCAGTCTGTATTTACAGCCGCTGAATTTGAAAAGGATTGGATTAAATGGGAAGAGTTGATTATATCGTTATCAAAAGATACAAACATCAATAAACGCCGCGCAAGTTTGGTTTTACTTACTGGTCCAGTTCGAGATTCAAACAATATGAACCTGCGTAATTTGGCATTTTCGATCATCAAACAACTACAACCCGAGCGAGATATTCTAATTACCAAAGCAGTTTCATGGTTATTACGTTCTTTAATCAAACATCATAAAAACAATGTGGCAAAATATCTGAAAGTTCATCAAAATGAATTACCCGCAATTGCGCTACGTGAAACCAAACGTAAGTTACTAACTGGAAAAAAATAATTTACTTAGCTACATTCGCTGCAATAAATTTTGCTACTTCATCAGCTAATTCGGTCACGTATTCACCTGGAACATTTAAAGCCGCTTGCCAATTAACGGAATCAAAATCATTTTCCACTGTTCCGAAAAAATAACCACTAGTTGAAGTACCTCCACCTATCACCCGATACATTTCTAAAACATCTCGAAAATTTGGTGGAATTTGAGAATCTTCCGCCCCTTTGCTGGTTGACATTAAAATATCCAAATCAACCCAACGACCAATCCAAGCCCGACCTTCACGCCCTTGCCATTTAATGTCTGCGAAATCGGTGTCCGCTTCACAGTCGTAATAAAATAACCAAGCTCCGGTGGATTTAATAAATATTGCTCCAATAATTCTCGCTTCATCCAATTTAACCCCGACTTCTTCCATCACTTCACGTAAAGCCGCCTCTTCGATTGATTCTCCTTTTTCAACTTTACCTCCCCAAGTACTGAATTTATCATCCAAGTAATCTCCCTTCCCTAGGTTTGAACGTTGCAAAATACAATGGGTTCCTTGCTTATTATGTAAAAATACAATTGTATACGCTTTCTTCGTCTGTTCTACTAACGCTAACCATTCTTGGCGTTTCTTAGCTAAAGTTTCACGCATTGATTCCGGATCAACATCATCAAGTAACTCTAAATAGGTAGATAAATCGCCTTCAGAAATTCGCCGACTTTCACCAGGTCTAAACATAGTTTGATTGTACTATATAAATATTCTCACTTTGAAAAACGCGGAATTAATCCTTCCGAAGTTTCGATTGAATCTAAGAAAGCATCTACAGTTCTCACCCAAACTAATTTTTCACCATATTGGGCTTGGTAAACCACACATAGCTCTTCAGTTGCTTCAATAATTCCAAGAGTATGAACAATATAGGGTCGTTCTCGTTTTGTGTCTTTGTAATGGAAATATATCCCTCCAACGTCGATTTGTTTCTGATACTTTTCTAACTCTTTTGTGAAATCGGATTCCTCTTTATGATCCATTTTTATTTATATTCAGGATACATCACACCTGATCGGATATCGAGCAGATACTTTTCCGGATCGAAGTTAATTCCAAATCCTTGTTCTAAAATCACTTTGGCAATATACGCATTCCCTGAACTGTTCGGATGATACGGGTCAATCTCGCCTTTTAGAATACCTGCTTCGGGATTCCCATTGGAGATAAATGTAAACAATTTGGTTAAATCAAACTTCTGATACTGCTGATACATATCAATAAATGTAACTCCTTGGATCGGAAATAATTTAACGATTTCCGGATAATAATCGGTCGGATATAATCGGTCATATTCAGTTGTCAAAGACGATAAATTACTGCAGAAGATCAGTTCGGCACCAGAAATTTTAATTAAATCAATCATCTTTTTTGTGTTTTGGATGTGTTTTTCCACTGGGAAATTAAAGGTGACATCATTCCCACCACCCAAGTAGATTACTAAATTTGGTTTCAAGTCAGTAACTTCGTCGATTTTATTAATAAAGTCATCAGTAGTAGCACCATCAAATCCGCAGTTATAACAACGAACTCCCCATGCTGGTATCTTCCAATCATCTATTTGTTTTTGGAGTTCTTCTTTGAGAACATACTCCATGATTTCCCGCCAATTCGGATGCACCCATTCGGTCGAGACTAAAGAGTCTCCCCAAAATACAATCCGAAATTCATTAGTAGTTTTTAATTGATTGATGATTGACTGAAAATCGATCATGGATTATTAAACTTTATTTTTGGTCGAATTCCCTTTGTAATTTAGAATAAAAATCGTAAACGGCAATGCCCCTAACCAAACCATAATCGCCGTGACAAAAAACAAAACGCGAAAACCATATCGTTGGGCGATAAATGCACCTAGGGTAGCGGTTAATGCCATCCCCGTAAAAGTCACTGCGTCATAAAGTCCCCATTCGGTTGATTCCTTACCTTTATCGAGATGTTCCGAAAATAAAGACATCTTCACGGGAGAGACAATTCCAAACCCAATTCCTAAAAATACTTGAATCATAAATATACCAATTAAACTTGTCGTAAAACAGTAACTTAAATAAATCAGACCAATTCCAATTATTCCAATCATCGAAATAATATAGCGTGTTTTATCCTTGATTTTATTGAAAGATTTAGCAATCATCAACTCAACCATAATCCGAGAAATCAAATAAATCGTCATCGCCGTTCCAGCCGCTTCAATGCTACCACCCGCAATATTTTGGGTAACAAAAATCGCAAAAATCGGATTAATTAAATTCCATCCTGACCAAAAGAACATTTCAGAAACAATAAAAGCACGGACAATCGGATTTACTTTATAACTAGATGGTCGGTGCCCCAAAAAGGCAGAGTTAATCATTTATTTAAGTTTAGCAAAACATACCTAAGTTTGATAATATTCCACCAAATAATTGATAATACCGGCCCCAAATAATAGATTAAACCAACCCGGTTGTAAGTTTGACCATATCCAAAGTTCTTAATCGGCCGAAAAAATGATAGCCCTCCCCCATTATGGACAACCTTAACCTTACGACCATCAGCAAAATAAAATTCATGATTTTTTATCATAAAACGAATATTGTAAAACGAAACCATACAAAAATTATACGTCATATCAATTGGTTCAAAACCCATCTCATAAGCTAAATAAGTCATCCCAATTTGATCTGGACCGTAACTTTTTAAGTCAATTACCATATCTAAATACCGGCGACACAAAACTTTAACTTTTTCAGCATTACCTACGATTAAACCACCATTAATAATTTTTTTATCTTTAACTCCTTGGGCAATTAGATTTCGATAATCCGACTTAAACTTATCAAAGTAAAATTGCAGATTATATTGCAAAGTTTCTGGATTTTCCTGAACCCCTTTAAAATTTGGGTTACCCTTAACAAAGATTTCACTAATATCAGACTGAAAAATAATATCTCCTCCATCACACATTGCAACCTGATCGTATTGATTTTGGTTAAGAAAAGTTAATAAATCCCGATAACGTACCGAGGTGATATGACCATCCAACACATATGGCACAATAATTGCACCATTTAATCGTTGTCTTTGCACATCCGTCAGGCCATAATCAAATATTATGACATCAATCTTTTCTAAATTTACATTTTCTTTTAAAGACCGGTACCAATGATCCGCCAAAAAATCGCCAAATTTGGCATTACAGACAGTGACTAAAGCAAACTCTTTCATTATTTAAATCTTACCACTCCGTTTCTTTTGATGATTGAGCATCTCAATTAACTCTTTTACTGATGTTGCCTGCTCTGGTGTACGATCGTCTTTCCAAGATATCAATCTTGGAAAACGTAGCGCATATCCGATTCCATCTTTACCGATTCCAGCAGTATGCAAAGGTGAACGAGTGAT
>CAZZFC010000054.1:0-6042 GCA_964653325.1 uncultured Candidatus Saccharibacteria bacterium
ATTGTATTGCTTCAATCAAAGGAACCAAAACTATTGGTAACCAAGTTTTTACAACCGGGAATATTGATGTTGCTAGAGATCCACTCGAAATTGATTTTTCGTTTGAAGGTTTAGAAAAATGCCCTTCTCCTTACACTGCAAGTAATGGTATTTCATATTTTTTATACGATTCCAATCTCTCAACTAAATATTTCTTCTTTAGTATTGGGCAATACGGACTAGTCGCTGATTCGGAAACTGAAAAAGGGTGGCAAGATACGTTTCAAACAATACCGTAATATTACGATAAATTCGGATCATGGCAGTGTTTCCACTTTTTATTAAAATAAATGTTTGTGCTGACATTTTATTAGATGAAAAGAGGCTTTAGTTTAATTAAAGTTTTGATTGTGATTGTATTAATTTCAATTCTTAGTTCCGCAGGTTATCTTTTTTGGCAAAATCAATCTGGACCTACTCCTACCTCAACACCCAGTAAAACTATCGAACCAACAACATCAGCCCCGGATTCAACCTCTAACTGGAACACTTATGCCGATGATTCGTTTGGAATTTCATTTAAATATCCAAATAACCTATCACCAACTAAAAGGAATAAACTCCCCTCAGGTAGGGATGATATCCGTATTGATATCGATACTGTTTCAGTAACATACCAAGATCAAGGGCAGTTGTTAAGTCAAGGTTACGATAATTCATATGAGTTACAGACCACTTCAAATACCTTTACCATCGATGGCACCCATTATCAGTCTAAAAATTATCGATGGGGTGAGGGTTCAGAAACATCTGGCGGATTTCAAAATCATGAAGTTATAATCCTCGACAACAATACATTTGTGGTAATTGTTAGTGGTTCTTCATATAGTGTAGACAACGGAATAACCACCACTACAGAATCTTCGGAGAGTGATTTAAATTTAGCAAGGCAGATAGTTGAAAGTACAATCTTACGGTAAATTTGGGTAGTGGCAGTGTTTCCACTTTTTCCCAGACCCACAAGGACATGGGTCGTTACGGGATAACTCTTTAAGTTCTTCCGACTTTTTAATTGTTACTTGAGGCGCGGGTTGATTGATTTGTTGACTTACCTGTTGGGTATTACCTTGAAAAGTATTTACTTCTTGATGCTTGGCTTGTGCATTTTGTAAGATATTTTGTTGCTGACGCATTTGCGCTTGTTCCGGAGTTTCGACTTTAATTTTTAAAAATCGGTTTACAATTTCGAAGTCAATGCTAGTAATCAATGCCTCAAACATCCGATACGATTCATTCTTAAATTCAACCAGTGGCTCACGTTGACCATATCCACGAAGACCAATTCCCATCCGGAGTTCATCAAGGGCGTCAATGTGTTCCATCCATAATTGATCTATGGTTGAAAGAAAAACATAGCGAAGCAATTCATTTAGTTGTGTATCTCCCATTAATTGTTTTTTATTATTAAGTTCAGCTAAAAACTGGTCGGGGTTTTCCGCATTGGTTTTGGATTTTTCAATAATTTCGGATTCCAGTGAAAATCCTTGGGTATCAAATCGCGGATCGCCAATTTCGAGTAACCGACGTCGGCGTTTATAAATAATCTCCCGCTGTTTATTGATCACGTCATCGTATTCGACCAAATGTTTTCGAATATCAAAGTTATAACCCTCCACTTTCTGTTGCGCGCCTTCAATCGATCGACTTACCATTGAGTTTTCAATTGGCATTTCCTCGGGTAAATTAAACCGGGTCATCACCGCTGCAATTCGATCCCCACCAAATATCCGCATTAAATTATCATCAAGTCCCACATAAAACCGACTTGATCCTGGATCACCTTGTCGACCAGCCCGACCCCTCAGCTGATTATCAATTCGCCGGGCTTCATGGCGCTCGGTACCAATCACATGCAGTCCACCCATCTCTTTAACCCCATCACCAAGCTTAATGTCAGTTCCACGCCCAGCCATATTGGTAGCAACCGTCACGGCTCCGGGTTGACCCGCCATGGAAATTATTTCGGCTTCCCGCTGGTGATTCTTTGCATTTAAAACTTCATGATGGACATTGCGACGATTTAATAATTGACTCACCAATTCATTATTCTCTACCGATGTGGTACCCACTAATATCGGCTGACCGGTATTATTTACCTGCTCAATTTCATCGACAATTGCTTTCCACTTGGCGCGTTGATTTTTAAAAATTCGATCCGGATTATCTTTACGAACCATAACTTTGTGGGTCGGTACCGAAATTGCCTCTAGTTTATATATCTTAAAAAATTCTTCGGCTTCGGTGACAATCGTGGCACTCATTCCAGCCAATTTTTCATATAATCGAAAGTAGTTTTGAAAAGTTACGGTTGCTACCGTTTGACTTTCTTTTTGAATCTCCACCCCTTCTTTACCCTCAATTGCTTGGTGTAACCCTTCGGAATAACGGCGACCTTCTAAAATTCGGCCGGTGAATTCATCAACAATTTTAACTTGACCTTCTTGTACCACATAATCAATATCGTTTTGATAGGCAAACTGCGCTTTTAATGCCTGTTCTAAGTGATGCGCAAAGGTAAAGTCATCATAAACATTTTCTACCCCAAGCCATTGTTCAATTTTTTTTGTTCCCAGATTTGTTAAATAAACACCTTTAGTTTTTTCATCTAAATCATAATCTTCGGTATTTAAACGTTTAACAAGATTAGCAAATTTAACATAGAGCTCATTTGATTCGTGGGCGGGAGCGGAAATAATTAAAGGGGTTCGGGCTTCATCAATTAAAATCGAGTCCACTTCATCGACAATCGCGAAATGATGCACGCCAATTTCACCGATTACATTTACCTGAACTAAATCGGAAAGTGAATGGGTCATGTTATCTCGCAAATAATCAAACCCAAATTCATTGTTTGTACCATACGTAATATCCGCGCTGTACGCTTCTTTACGACTAACTTCTTTGAGTAATGTACCATGACCGAAAGCAAACTTGCGCCAGTTATTTCCCTCGGGTTTAATGCCATCCACTTTTGTATCGTCAAATAAATACGTGACGTTGTTTGTGTTAATACACCCAACCGATACTCCAAGGCGTGAGTACACTAGTCCCATCCATTCAGCATCACGTCTGGCTAAATAATCATTCACTGTTACGATATGCGCTCCTCGACCAGTTAAACTATTCAAGTAAAGTGGATGAACGGCAGCATGGGTTTTCCCTTCTCCAGTTTTTTGCTCCGCCGCTTTCCCTTGATGCAGTAAAATTCCTACCATTAATTGTTCATCAAATGATCGTTCACCTAATGTTCGCTTAAAATTTTCACGAACAAGTGCAAAAGCCTGGGGTAAATATTTATCTAAAATGGATTGTTCGTCTTGCCGATATGTCTCGCTAGTTTTAACCAAAGTTGCCATTTCTGCTCTAACCTTATTTTTTAATTCTAAAGAGACTTTGGTTAGTTCTTCGTCACTTTGATTCTCCAGTCCTTTTTCGAGCTCATTAATCGATGCAACAATCGGTTTAATTCGATCAATTTGGCGTTGGTTTGGGTTAAATAGTCGATTTATCAGTCCGATCATAACGGTTCAATTGTAACATGTGGGATTGTGATTCGGCTTAAACATGCATATAATTACTGATATGCGTAAGCTATCCCAATTAATCTTCCTTGGTCTTTTTCTAAGCTTAATAACCACATCCTCAATATTCGCAAAATCATATTCGATCACTCATGATGTTTTTGACATTACGATAAATTCTGATAAATCCGCCACAGTTTTCGAAGAACTCACTTATAGTTTTGATGGAAGTTTTAGTTGGGCGGAACTTAAAATACCAACTAATTCCAGTTCTGGTCAATATTCTTATAATGTTTCAATCCAGGATTTTACGATTGAGGCGTCTGATGGATCGATCGTTTCAATTTTAGAACAACAACAGGAGTCAAGTAATTATTATGTTAAGTGGGGATATTCGGCTGTTGATGAATCTAAAACTTTTCTCATTTCCTATACGATCGATAATGTAATTCAAAAATATTTGGATGTGGCTGAATTTTATTGGAAAATTATTGGCTCTGATTGGGTAATCCCCCATCATAACGTAAATATCACCGTATCTCTACCAAATGGAATTAATTTAACGAATGATATTTATGTATATGGGCATGGGCCATTAAATGGTAATTCCAAAATTATCGATACCCATACGGTTCAATTCACCGCGAGTTCCGTTGCTGCCGGACAATTTATGGAAATCCGAGTTGGGTTTCCAGCTTCACTGATAAATGGAACCAAAGATGGAAATCTAACCAAATCTCAAATCCAAGATGAAGAAGCAAACTACGTACAAGAAACAATCAAAGCAGCCGAAACTGCCCAACGATCCGCGTTAATTTTTGGAATTATGGTTGCAGTTGTGTTATTCGGTGGATTACCGCTTTGGTTAATCCTTTGGTATATCACCTGGAAAAAATATGGCAAAGAATTTGATATTCCCGAAACTCCCAAATATGTACAGGACATTCCATCAAATTTAAATCCAGCCGAAGTCAGCGTTTTGTTAGGCCAGGGAAAAGATCCCGACATTAAATCATTTACGGCCACGCTGATTGATTTAGCACGTAAAGGTTGGATTAAAATTGTCGATCAAGTTGAACAAAAAACTGGGTTATTCGGAACCAAACAAATTATCCACACTACTTTTGAACTAAGTAAAAAAGAAAATGCGCAGCCGATTAAAGATTATGAACAAATGTTACTTGATTATTTGGTGGAGATTGCTCACTCACCAGCTGGACTGCTTGAACAAGTGTTTAAAACCAAAAATGTGCAACATGATCGGACCGACAATAACGTTACTATGGACGAGATTAAATCTTATTTCAAATCGCATCCCCAGGAATTTCAAGAATGGTTTAAAAACTGGCAACAAAAAGTTAAAGATCAGGCTAATACAAATAGCTTTCTTGATCAAGCAAGCGAGAAGGCTTATAAACGTTTCTGGTTAATTAGTATTCCGTTTTTAATAAACCCAATAATTATTTTCCTTGCACTCATCTTAAATCCGAAAATCAAACGTTGGAATATGGATAAAATCCGCGAAGTTAAAATGTGGGAAGGGCTCAAATATTTCTTAGATGATTTCGCCAAGTTTAAGGAACTTCCCCCACAATCCTATATTTTATGGGATCGCTATTTAATCTTTGGCATATTATTCGGAAATGCGGAAAAAATTATTAAAATGTTACCCATCATTTTAGCTAACCCGAATGCCACAATTATTCCCTGGTACATTGTCATGGGATCAAATATGGGAATTGGGAATATTGCTACATCTGCCCAATCTTTTACTTCGATTGCTAATTCATTAAACACCTTAACTTCGGAACTGATGACGGCATCCACATCTGCGGCACATTATTCATCTGGTGGTGGTGGTGGATTTTCGGGTGGCGGTGGCGGAGGGGGCGGTGGTGGTGGTGGTGGTGGTGCGGGTTAAATTTCCGTTGCTAATAAATTTAAAAACTTAACCCTCGAATTACCAGTAAAATTGTGATCACCATCAATTGCCATTTGATTAAACTCTTTTTTATTTAACCATTCCAAATTATTAATAATTTCGTCTTGGTTTGCCCTAATAATAGTAACTTCTGTTAATTTATTTGCCCTGGAATATATTTCCACCGGTTTAAGAGATGACATCTCATCAATAAATTCCCTAGGCACTAGGGTATACGATCCATCAGCTCTTCTAAGTTTACTCTCACCCAATAGATTAATTACTGTTCCTGGACGAACTTTAAATCTAGTCATAGATTTTATTGGATTATAAATTTCAATTGGTGGAGTTAACATTGTTAACCTTTTAATACGTTTTAATTGTTTTGATAGTGAAGTAATTAGACAACCTTGTGAGTGAGCAATTATCTGGATAGTTTCAGGTTGGTATTTCTCAATAATATATCCCATTACAGAATCCAACCTAAAAACTTGTTCGCCTGGAGTTTTTACGATTAAATCTCCATTCGAATCAAGATCGCAATAATCAAAGTACACTAAT
>CAZZFC010000055.1:0-6040 GCA_964653325.1 uncultured Candidatus Saccharibacteria bacterium
TTTGTATTTGTTTAAGTCAGTTCGATTAGTACTTACCAATCCTTTGGAATCATAGATTTGAATTTCCTTGATTGGTAATAAATCTTTGGCATTTGATAACAATTTGGCAACGGCAGTTCCTGCGGCACCCGCACCGGAAATAATGATTCGTAAATTCTGTTTTCCCGTAATTTTTAATGCGCCCATTAAGGCTGCTAAGATTACAATGGCAGTTCCGTGCTGATCGTCATGCACAACCGGAATATCAAGTTCGTTGCTTAATGTTTCTTCAATTTCAAAACAATTCGGAGCCGCAATATCTTCTAAATTAATCGCTGCAAAATTTACGGCAAGCCGTTTAATGGTTTTGATTAACTCTTTCGGGTCATGTTCATCTAAACAAATCGGAAACGCATTAATACCGGAAAATTCTTTAAAGATCACGCATTTACCTTCCATTACCGGTAAAGCGGCTTTAGGACCAATATTCCCAAATCCCAATACGGCTGAACCATCTGAAATCACCGCTACCGTTTTGCCCGCAATCGTATATTGCTTAGTTAAACTAGGATTATCTTTAATTGCCATACAAATTTTGCCGACATTAGGAGTATAAATTTGCGAAAGTGTTTCTTTATCATTAACGGGAATGGTTGAGATAATATCTAATTTCCCGATGTGTTGTTTATGAATTTCGAAAGTATCCATTCTAATCAAAAACTAAGGATGTAGGTGATGCACCAAGTTGCTGAAGCGATTCGATAATCGCCTTGTTAAATTCATGCGGACCACAAATATAAAAATTTTGGTTGAAGTCGGAAATATATTTCTTTAAAAAATCCGAATTGATGTAGCCTGATTCATAATTGGCTAGTGTCTCTTGAGTCAGCGTCATAATCAGATTATTGGCCGGAAGAATCGTATGTAATTCATCTTCTAAAATAATATCGGCTTTGGTTTTATTACTAAAAAATAAACGATGTCCAGCGATTTGATTTTTACTTTTTAATTTTCGAAGGAGTGCAATAAAAGGCGTCACCCCAGCCCCACCCGCGACAAATGTGCCAGGTCCTTTATATGGAAATGTGGTAAATGGGTCTTCAAGCAATAATTCTACCCCGGTGTTTAACGTATGCAGTTTTTCAGTCACTCCATGATGATCCGGATACGATTTAATAATAAATTCTAAATTAGGGTCATCGGCAAGCGAGGTGAACGTAAATGGTCGTTTTTGATTTACCCAATCGGGTTCACTGATTGCCACCTCCGTAGCTTGACCAGCGACGGGGTGATAATCAGCTGGGCGCGAAACGACAAATCGTTTTACATCATGGGTTACAAATTCGGAATAGATTAATTTTACAGGATGCATAAGTTATGGCTTCAAAGCAATCATACTGATTTCAAGTTTAGCTTTTAATGGGAGTTCTTTGACACAAACTGTTTCTCTAGTAGGAAAGGGTGATTGTAAATAACTCCCATATATTTCGCTTATTTTTCCGTAATCTTTCATATCCGTTACGTAAATTGTACTTCTAACTACATTGGCAAACGACACTCCAACCGCTTCTAATATCGCTTGCAGGTTTTTCATAATTTGATGAGTTTGTTCCTCAATTGTTCCTTCAAGAAGTTTGCCTTCTTTGGTTAAATGAATTTGTCCAGATGTAAAAACCAAATCATCAGTTATTATCGCTTGGGAAAATGGTCCGGTGGCTTTTGGTGCATGGGGTGTTTCAACTTTTTGATGCATAATGATAAATTATACTACATAAGAATATTAATAATTTTAGTGATCAACGATTAAATTCTTGTATTTAATCTCTTTTAGGGTCAAATTTCCCGTGGTTTGCCGTGTTGTCATCCCGCACTTGATGCGGGATCCAGATTGGATTCCCGATCGTGGTCGGGAATGACAGATACCTCGTAGCTTGCTGCGAGGAGTTTCATTAAAATTGTTTGGATTGAAATAAATCCGATGATGATAATTGTTTAAGCATAGTTTGATTGTAATTTTTTTAAGATGTTCGATGCATAATTTACGTTCAAAAAATAAAAAGGGATTTCTCACCATTCGCTATGCTCAGGATTCGAAATGACAGGGGATTGGGTTGTCATTCCGACGACTGAAAGAAGGAGGAATCGCTTTGCTCGAAATGACAATAGCAGCAATTTTATTGTATCCCATCAGAATGACACCACTACACTTTTTGTCATTTCGAAGGAGCGTTGCGACTGAGAAATCGCTTATTTTATGATGCAATTAATCCAAAGGGATTCCTCGTCACTACGTTCTGTCGGAATGACAAAAATCAAGTCTGAATACTATCAAATAGAGTATCTAAGTAATTCGGGAAGAATTTACAAGAAGGTATAGTATTAAAAATAGTTTTGTATGGAAAATATTATTAGCGCTACCAATTTAACGAAAATGTATCAAGATGGACGAAATACCATCACAGTTTTAGACAATATTTCTCTGAACTTAGAAAAAGGTAAAAACTTAGTTATTCTAGGTCCATCCGGATCAGGGAAAACCACCTTACTTCATTTAATTGGTGGACTTGATAATCCAACATCCGGTGAGGTTATTATCAATAATCAAAATTTAGCTAAATTATCGGATAAAGATTTATCCCATTTCCGAAACATGACCATGGGTTTTATTTTTCAATTTTTCTATTTGCACGGATACCTTACGGCTCAGGAAAACGTAATGATGCCACAACTGCTGGCTGGGTTTAATCATACTTCTGCAGTTAAGCGGGTCGACGAATTATTGGAGAAAGTTGGTTTAGCCGATCGACGTCATCATTTACCCAACGCCTTATCTGGTGGTGAAGTGCAGCGGGTAGCCATTGCCAGGGCTTTAGCAAATAATCCCAAAATTATTTTTGCGGATGAACCAACTGGTAACTTAGATAAAGATAATGCCCAAAAAGTCTTAGCAATTTTTGATGAAATTGCCCAAAGTGATGTGAGTTTAGTCGTGATTACTCATGATGAGTTAATTAGTGAACGTTATGGACATGGTGAAAAAGGGAATGTTTTTAAACTTGAGAAAGGACAAGTAAATCCAAAATGATCAACTTGATTTATTCATTACAACTAAATATTAAAAAATTTAAAAAATATACAACCCGAGCAATGTATTTGGTAATTCCAATTACGATTTTAGTGGCATTAAGTTTATTGATTTCCAGCAGTACAAAAAATATTCAAGAAGCGGCAACGCAAAGTATTTTTGGGACGATTGATAAACAACTCCAATTAATTCAGCTGAAAAAGGATAATGTATTTACCGTTGGTGGTAGTAGTGGAATGGTACGGCTCGATAGTAATGAAAGTATGAACTATACCGAAAATGATTTAGCTGTTATTAGTGGTTTTACTGGGGTGCAAAAAGCATCCATCATATCAGCTGTTCCAGTTGCTAACGTTACGTATATGGATTTGTTTAATGGGATTAAAACCTCAATCTCAAGTCTGACAGGATTAGAAGCCGACTATGCGCCACTTTTTACAGATAGTGATTTTAGCTATACAGAAGGTCAACCGATTCCTGTAATCTTAAATTCGAATAATTTTATTGAACAATATCAAGATTGGGGAGGTAAAGATGAAATAACCATTACTATTCAGCGCGGAATGTTTCGTGCTCCTGGTCAATCGGGTTCAACGACCGAAACTAATCCCATGGAATCGGCACCCGTCAAAACCCGGGCGATTACATTCGATAAACAAAGTTTAATCGGTAAAGAATTTACGGTGAGTATTGGTGGATTAACCGAGTTACAAAACTATGCTCAAGAGATGACCGAAGCAGGGATTGTATTTACTAAACTCACCCAAGCAGAAATAGATACAAAAGAAGCGAATCGTAATGAAGCAATCAGTCCGTATTGGGATTACACAAAAATCGCAACTGCCTTAACCTACACCTTTAAAGTAGTTGGAGTTGTCGAAGATACGCAAAATCGTTCCACCTACGTACCTGAATCATTTGCCAATAAATTAATGCATGATTACATCCAAAATCAACTCGATGCTCGTACCACCAAAGATTTAACTGCTGATGTGTTGGGGACGACTTTTACTGGAATCGATTATGATGGAGTTGAAATTACTAATAACACCGGATTTGGTGGCGGGATGCGCGTGGCAATTGGTCGGTTTGGTGGAGGAACTGGTGGTATGCGCGCTGAAAGTGGGACTGTTAATACTGAACAGAGTGATTCATATGTGATACCTGGGTTAGTTGTTCAAACCGAAAGAAATCAATCCGCGGGTAATCCATTTGGTGAACAACCCGATGTGATAGGAGAATACACCGACACTACAGTATATGAAAATGCAGCGCGATCAGGCAGTACAATTTTAATTAAAACTAGTGATGTTTATGGTCGATTACAAGTCACCGATGCTTTAAATAGTAATGGTTATGCATTTGCGGATAGTCAGAAATTAGATGTACTAAACAAAGTTAGGGATAATGTGAAACTAGTATCGATTGTATTTTCGGGGGCGTTTATTGCTTTTTCAATTTTGATTATTATTTTCACGATGGGTAAGTTTGTATCGGAAAGTAGAAAAGAAATTGGAATTATGCGGGCAATCGGTGCGACCAAATCCGATATCCGTAATTTGTTTATTACCCAATCACTCCTATATACATTCATTAGTTACGTGATTGGTTTAGCCGGTGGATTTTTACTGATCTATATAATTTCGCATCCCTTAGCGAGTTGGTTTGATAGTGTGGTAGGTGCATCTTTGCGAGAAAGTTTTAGTGTGGTGAATACTGTTGATCCATCAATTTTTAATCGGATTGATTGGAGTGCATTTGGGATTTATTCAATTGTTCTTTTGGTGATTACGATTATTATCTCAATCATTCCGGCAATCAAAGCCTCCAACGTTAGCCCAGTTGAAGCGATTAAAGGTGAGTAGGGTTTTCCCCTGTTATTGTCATTTCGACGACTGAAAGGAGGAGAAATCGCTTTGCATGATGTATTAAGTTTTGGACCAAGGGATTCCTCGTCACTACGTTCTGTCGGAATGACATACAACGGATTTTGTCATTTCGACGACTGAAAGGAGGAGAAATCCCTCTGTATTATGTAATACGTTTCGAACAAAGGAATTTCTCAGTCGTAATACTTCTTCGGAATGACAACCTAATTTTCTGTCATCTCGAACATAGGTGACCTGACTGCGCAGGCAGGGAGATCCCTTCGGCATTGGAATCGCTCTGTATCAGTACAAATACAAAGGGATTCCTCGTCACTACGTTCTGTCGGAATGACACACTACGACTCTTGTCATTTCGAATCCCAAGCGTAGCGAGTGGTGAGAAATCTTTATTGTGTGTTGCATTAAAATATAACTATGAAATCAAAGATCTATTATGTATATTTAATCGCAAGTGAATCGGGTACTTTGTATGTTGGGTTTACAAATAACTTAATTCGACGAGTTGTTGAACATAAAGAAGGATTAGTGGATGGATTTACTAAGAAATACAAATGTAATCGGTTAGTGCATTTTGAAGAATTTGAAAATGCGAATGAGGCAATAAATCGGGAAAAAGAAATCAAGAAATGGCGTAGAGAGAAAAAAGAGAATTTAATCAAAATACTAAATCCAAGTTGGAAAGATTTATTTGATGACTCCATTTAATAACCCCAGATACAAAGGGATTCCTCGTCATTGCGTTCTGTCGGAATGACAAGCATGTACTTGTGTCATCTCGAACGTAGGTGAGAGATCCCTTTGCATTTGGTATTAATTGTAATATATGAGGGATTCCTGACTACGCAGGCAGGCTCGTTACTACGTACTGACGAAATAATAGGGAATTCAAGGAGAGACTGTAGAAAGCCTCTACACCGACCATTGAGTACACATCCATGATACAATTCAATCGTTTGTCGCACCTAAATTCCAACAAGTTCAAATAGGGGAGGATTCGATGTCACACAAGAGAAAAATCGTGCTCGTACAGAGCCAGAATGGGGTAGAGGTTACCCATTCTGGGATAGCGGAAACTGTCGAAGGGGTC
>CAZZFC010000056.1:0-6039 GCA_964653325.1 uncultured Candidatus Saccharibacteria bacterium
TGATATATCAACCTTTCCGGACATTCTAAGAGACCGTTTTTGAACGGTGCCGAAAAATTACTTACGTAGATCCCACCACTACTGCAAAGATTAGATTGCTTGAATGGCCTTCACTTTTTCTAAAACTTCCATGGGCGAATCCACGATATGGTAGACTTTTAATTCCTCACCACGAAGCCGCATATTGGCCCCAAACGATTCTAAAATTGAATGCCACCAGCTTCCAAATAATATTAAGTGTTTGTGTTTGCCGTAGTGCAACCGGGCCAATCCCCAAGCCATCCCAAATTCTGAAATCGTACCCGTACCACCATTCATAATGACAAATGCATCACCCAGTTCAATCAGTTTTAAAGTTCGCTCTAAATAGGTTTCAGTTTTAACTTCTTCATCAATGATGTTTAAGGGGTCTTTACCTTCAAACATCAACATTTCATCGGTATGGGTTGGATATAAAGTCACCCCAATTGCCTTTCCTTTACCTGCTCTGGCACCGAGACTCGCTGCTCGCATCACCCCAGGACCACCACCATCAACAATCGTATATCCATTTTGCGCAAGCAGCTTTGCACTTTCAAATGCATTTTTGTATTCTTCGTCAGTTTCTTTCGAATCCGCATACCCAAAAAAAGTGACGTTTTTAATTCTCATTTAAGTAGGGATAATAACTGATCATATTCGGCTTGGGGATTTTTGGCATTAAAAATATCACTGCCCACCGCAAAATAATTGGCACCCGCTCGTAAAGCATCTACTATTGTATCTTTATTAATTCCCCCATCGATTTCAATATTTAGATGGGAATAACGGCTCCGTAAATCAGTCACCTTTCTTAACACATCCCGTCGAAACGGCGAACCCTGGACTCCTACCTCATGAGCCATAAGTAGAATTACGTTTAATCCTTCTACTACATCAAAATCCAGATCTGTAATTGGAGTTTCTAAATTTAAGGCAAGTCCAACTTCTAAGCCCATCTTGCTTACATAGGTAACAAAATCTAACTGTTCTTCCATTTCTTCGATTTGACCAACAATCCGAGAAGCACCGGCTTTGAACCATTCTTTAACTTGATGAATCGGCTCTTCTACCATCAGATGAACTTCTAAGGAAGGCAATATATCCACTTCTCGAATAATCTTAGCTTCACAACAAGTAATCTCTGGGGCAAAGTAGCCATCAACATAATCGACCTGAACAAAATCAGCGAAATTCTCCACTCGTTTAACTTCTTCTTCAAGATGATTAAGTGTATCGGTTAATATGGCTGGTATGACTTTTTTATCCATTTGTGCCTTCTTCTAATATACGTAACTTGTCAAGTCGATTTTTATATCGCTCAAGACCCGAAAACGGTGTTTTCAGAAACTGCTCGATCATAATTCGAGCATTGTTAACACTAACATATTCCGACCCAATCGCAAGTACATTAATATCATCATCATTTCTAGCTTTAGTTACTTGAGGAGGACTTATTGCCAATCCGCAACGAATTCCTATAAATCGATTCGCCACAATTGACATCCCAACTCCCGCACCACAAAGTAAGACCCCTTTCTCGATTTCCAGATGTGATTTTAAATATTCAACCAACTTAACGGCATAATCAATATAATCATCATCTGGCTGATAATGGTCTGGGCCTAAATCATCCCAAATTACTGGATCAGTTAGTTCATAGTATTGCTGAATCAGTTCTTTTTTTAACTGGAAACCACGATGATCAGACGCAATCGCTACATGCATAGTATTTAAGGCACTGGGGTTATTGAAACCGGTACGCAATATATTTTATCTTGATCTGCCTGAGCCTTTTTTGTGATACCACTTTGAGTCTCATATAACATATAGGTTAATAAACTTACAATTACAACCAATAGCATAATTAAAAGTACCAGAGCGGTTGTTAAATTTAAACCTTCATCTCGCGTCGTTTTTGCCATAATGAATTCAGCATACAAAGTAACTTAACCGATGTCAAGATTTCACGGGAAATTTAACTATAAACTAGAATTACCCGAAAGGTGAAATATTTGATAAACTTTTATACATGCAAATCAATAATGAACAACTAACTAACTTTCGAAATAGTCAAACGGATCCAATACGCGCACAGCTTCAAGATTATCTTGAGCAACTTAAACAAGACTATCACTCAAACAGTTATAACAAACCAGAAAGCTTTATCCATTTACCCAACGATCCGCAAATAATTAAAGATATTGAAAATATTCATATCCAATTTAAGAATGATCAATTGGATTATATTTATATTATTGGTATCGGTGGTTCATATCTAGGTGCAAAGGCGGTTTATGATGCGCTGATTGGATACACTGATATTTATCACCCGAATCAAACACCAAAATTAATTTTCCTCGACACTTGTAATTCAACCCAGCTGAATAGTGTTTTCCCTATAATTACCCTGTATCAAAACAATCCCGAGAAACTACTTTTTATCCTGATCAGTAAATCAGGTACAACCATGGAAAGTCTAGTTAATTATGAACTAATCTCAACCGTATTTCCGAATCTTTTAGACCGAACAATCGTTATTTCTAGTAAAGACACTCCCCTTGAGAAATGGGCTCTTGCCAAATCTCTTCCTTATTCAGCCCAACCAGCCCAAGTCGGCGGGCGATATAGCATTTTTTCCGTAACTGGACTTCTACCGCTTCCATTTCATAACATTAATATTTCTGATTTAATTAAAGGTGCGCGCGATTTATCTGATAGTTTTTTTGCCGATCCATTTGGTCACGCAATTTATGAAAGTACCTTATTGTTGTTTTTGAATTATAATTCCGGTCATTTATTACATGAATTATTCTTTTTTAATTCGGAACTTGAAACCCTGGGCAAGTGGTACCGGCAATTACTCGCCGAAAGCCTAGGCAAAAGCATCAATAATAATCCTAATCAACAGGTTGGCATAACGCCTACAATTTCGATTGGATCAACCGACTTGCATTCAATAGAACAACTTACTCTCGGCGGACCGAATCGGGTGTTTACTACATTTATAACAGCACCGCATTCAAGTCAAATAAATCTTCCCGCGGAACTAATCCTCGGCTATGAACCCAACCACATTAAAGGAAAAAGTATCCACCAAATCATGGATTCCATTTATCAAGGTGTACTAATGAGTCGTAAACATCACAATATTCCTTATAATGAAATCAAGTTATCCGACATTACGGAATATGAGCTTGGTCAACTGATGCAATCATTTATGTTAGAGACAATCCTACTGGCAAAATTACTCAACGTAAATGCATTCGACCAACCGAACGTAGAGCTATATAAAGAAAAGACTCGTGAAATCTTATCGAAACTTTAGAATTAATGATAGAGTAATCCAATACGATTCAGGGGCCAATATCTAAAAATCACCTTTCCGATAATTTCATTTTCTTTCACGGTTCCCCAGGACCGTGAATCACTACTCACATTACGATTATCGCCCATAACAATGTATTCATTACTTGCCAGAGTATATGGTACACCCTCCTGTAAAAAGCGCTGACCGGCGGTTTTAACTAATTCGTCAATATAATTTTCCATCAATATCTTTCCATCAACCGAAATATGCCCATCATTAATTACAATTGTTTCATCGGGAAGAGCGATTACTCTTTTAATTAATGGCTCGGCTTGATTTACTGTTTGTAAAACCACAATATCACCTCGCAAGATACCATGGAATCGCTTGGTTACCTTTTCGGTAATGACCCGATCACCCGTAAAAAAAGTTGGTTGCATACTCGCCCCATGGACTTCATGGGTTTGCGCAATAAAACAATAAAAAATCACAAAAAAACCAATTGCTGAAACTAAATTTACAACGATTTCACTAACGATTTTCTTTTTATCTTGTGGAGTTGTTTCCATCTTATGGATTGTATACCTATCTCACCGCATTTTGCAATCCATAATCCTCGTAAATTATCAAGAAATCAGCTAGGGAACTATCTCCAATAATAAACTCGAGCATACGAGAAACATTTATATACTTATTATTTAAAGAATATAATCATTTAACTTAATCGATATAAATTGACAAAAAATTTAAAGAATTATTAACACACCAACCGTTATAATTAAAATACTTAATAAGCCGAACCACCCCGTACCCACGATTGATCCGGTATCTGGTAATTTGGGTGGGGTTGGTGTATTCGTTGGGGTGTTGGTTGGTAAATTCGTTGCCGAGCCAATTACCATTGGCGAAAATCCATTCGGTTTACCACATACTCGCGTATTGGTTGTATCAAGATATGAAGTAATATCACTCCAAGAATCTTTATAGTGATAAAGCTTTAATATTGACTCAGTTAGTAACGCACTTGTTACTTCCGCTTTATCGTAAGGTAAGCAAACTGTAATAATATCGCACACCAACCCATTTGCCGTAATATCGAAATTGGTTCTTAAAATTGTCATCCCTGACAATATCTGTCCAGGAGGACTATTTAATACCTGGATCGATATGGTTCCTCCGGTCGTTACTTTTTCACAACGAATCTTCGCGATCCCTGCAGAAGTTAATACTTCCATTTCGACCGGCGTGTTGCTTTGCGGGATTCCAATAATTGCAGGATTGGCAGCTCCTGTTGGTGTCGGTGTTGCGGTTGAAACTGGCGTATTAGTTGGAGTAGGTGATTCAGTTGGAGTTGGTGTAAAAGTTGGCGTTGCGGTTAAGGCATCACGATCATAGACGAATATATCGCCAAAACCATTGGTATCTTCGGTAACTAAATTTGTGGCATACGAATAAAAGCTGACATACCTTCCATCCTCATTAATCGCTGGATAATAACTATAACTATCTCCTTCAATACCAGTATTGGATATACTAATGCGTTTAGTCACAAATGATGTTCTTTGGTGATTTACAAATACATCTACTACATTATTGGTATCATCGCTAACTAAATTAGTTGCCCGAGATTTAAAAGCAATATATTCACCATTTCCGCTGATATTAACACTACGCTGATCAACCCCATCACCGCTATCATTATTCCCTTGGGTTCCAGCCGTTGCGGCACTAGCTAACGTTGTTTCGCCAGTCAAACGATTGTAAACAAATATGTCACGTTTGGCGTTCGCATCACCCGTAATTAAATTAGTTGCTACTGATTCATATGCAATATTACTTCCATCATCATCAATGGTTGGGAAAAAGCTACCGCCGTTTGATTCAGTTCCATCGGACTTCACGCTTACTCGAATTGTTGTCGTATTCGTTCGATCTCGCAAGAAAACATCACTAACTGCATTCGTATCCGCCGCAACTAAGTTGGTAGCAATTGACGAAAATGCAACATATCTTCCATCCTCACTAATTGCTGGACGAATACTGGTATTATCACCCGCAACCTCATCGGTATCGACACTTGCTCGAGTTGTTGTCGCACTCACTCGGTCATAAACAAAAATATCCCTAACCCCATTCGTATCACCTGTAATTAAATTAGTGGCTTGAGATTCATAGGCGATATAACGTCCATCACTACTAATTGCCGGATTAAAACTATGATCATCTGCTTGAGTACCATCGTCTTTTACACTAATCCGTATTATCGTAGCATCCACCGTATCATATAAAAATATATCGCTTTTATTATTTGTATCTAATGCGACTAAATTACTGGCATATGAGGAATAGGCAATGTATCTTCCATCCGCACTAATTACTGACGCGTCACTATCTCCGTTCACTTGCCCACCCCCACTGGTAACACTAATGCGAACAGTAGTTAATGCTTGTCGATCTCTTAGAAAAATATCTTTCACAGCATTAGTATCCCCATCGACTAAGTTACTGGCAGTCGATGCGAATACAACATATCGACCATCGGCATTAATATCACTTAGTGATGAAGGGGCGTTTGCTTGAGTTCCAGAGGTACTCACACTGATTCTTTCTATTACCGAATATGAAACCGAATTTGTCGTTGATGAATTAATAAATATAAATATAGTTATAACCGAAATAAATAAACTAATTGTTCTTTTAATTTTTCGTGA
>CAZZFC010000057.1:0-6033 GCA_964653325.1 uncultured Candidatus Saccharibacteria bacterium
CTTTTCGGTACCTGAATTCTACCCCCACTGGATCACTTCGTTTTAGAACCTAAGTGTTCGCGTGAGTTTTTCGATTCATAATACCAAATCAGAAGTTGATCAGATGATCGACTCTCTCTAAAGCAGTCAAAATATTGAAATAAGAAAGAATATTATTTTAGTGATTTGGCTCTTTTAACTTGTAATGCATGCCTAGCAATATGTCCAGTCATCGATTCCAAGAACTCAAGTGTTGTGTAGGTTCGACTGTTTAATTTATATGTCATCTGGGGAATCTGATTTACAATAATATTTTTATAAAGCGAATTTTGCGCCTGTTGTAATCGATTGATTAAACTTTTTACGGATTGGTGATGTAGTGATTTCACGCCCGCTGGATTGATTATGGTGATAGATCCCTTCAATAACGGTGGAGTTTTTGATCGACCATCGCCTGATAATTGGCGGCATAGTTTTCATGCCAAAATACGATATGACAAAGCACATCTTTCACACTCCATTCCTTGGTCGCCATATCGCTTAACTTTTTTGTTTTGACTTGTTGGATTAAATAATCGATTTGAGCTGATAATTGCAAAAAATCTTTCACGTATTTGAGATGTTTCATAGATTAATTATATTCAATTCCAAGCTTGGTTTGCAATCTTAAAATGCGGTGCAGCCAGCTGAGGCTTCTTCTGACTGCACACGGTTGTGGTTGGCGATGCGTTAGGCGTCGACATATCTCACAAGATAGACCTCGATCGTCCGGCCGGACCGAACTTCGACCTTTGTTTCACCGGGTGTAAGCGCATTGAGCGCCAACTGCCTGGTATATTCGAGGGAAACCATTCGTTCAACAAGCCATGCCTCCTCGATGACTTCTCCCTTGGGCACTGGAAGTTTCCTGAAATCAGTGATTTTTCGGAGTGAGATTTGAGCCATATTTCTTTCCTCCATATCCTAAGATGAAATGAGCTTGATTTAGCTGACACAGTCGCCAGCTATCGACCGGCTCATAGTATCACTATCAAATTAGTTGTCAACCAATTGAATCGCAAAATTGTATATTCAATCAAATATTTTCCTTACCACCAATTTAATTTCCAAGCTATAATGATTAAATGTTCAAAACTCACTCAAACCGAATTTCAACTATCATTGGAATTATCATTTTCATCGTCATTATTTATTTACTCGCCAAACACCCACACGTAGTTACCGATATCATTTTAAAATCCGGTCCATTGGCGCCAATCGTCGCAATCGGTATCTATCCCCTTTTGGCGCTCACACCGATTCCCGCTGATCCCGTCACGGTAATTATTGCCACTATCTATGGCCCAATCACGGGAATATTTATCGCTCTCACTGGCATGACGATGGCGGTAATGGTTGAGTATTTAATCGGAGCAAAAATTAGTGATGGTTTAAAGTTTGAAAAAGATAAAGAAAAAATTCCGTTTGGGCTAGGAAAATTACCAATTGAATCAATTCCCGTTCTATTATTTGGCCGCATGATCCCGGGTTATGGTAGTAAAATTGTTAGTATTTTAGCGGGGATGCATAAAGTTCCGATGCGACGTTATTTATGGACAAGTATTGTCATGAATCTATCCGGCGCCTTGTTTCTAATCTTAGGCGGATTGGGATTGATTGAATTGATTAAGTAACCCGCTACCGATAAAGACGGTCGTATCTGCTTCGTCATGTTGAGTATTGCGAAACATCCATGCATTTCTGGATTCCTTCCCCTTCGATTCACTCAGGGTCAGCCTGCCCCGATTTATTGGGGGATGACGTTAGGTATAGTCGTATTTATCTTGACGCTACGGGATTCTTACTTCCGTCCACAATTAAAGTCCGTGGGTATCCTTTGAAACACTAATAATAAACATCGACCCTTTCAACTGTTGTCATTACTGCGTACAATAATATTTACTGCCATGAAGTGCCTAAATTGCTCCAAAGAATTAACTCATCATCATGCGCGACTTTGCGAAGAATGCGCGGGTGAATTAATCGACCGAATGAAGGATCCGTCACATTTACAACCTCCGCTTAAACCCAAATCAAATCAACCTACCCCTCAAATAATCATCAAAGCCGATCGCAGCGCATTTAAAGTTACGGATATCTTACCCTCAAATTCAGCCGCATTTCAGCCAAACTCAAAATTAATTCCAATCATTTCATTTGCCGGAATTAGTTGTGTAATTCTAATGATCATCTTAATTAGCATTTTTTTACCTTATTATGAAATCAAATCACCCGTGAATGTGCTTTCTTCCCAACTTCCCCAAACCAAAATTGAGTATAAAGAAATTATTGATGGACTTAAATCAATTGCCCAGTCGAATCGTGAATTTTTACCCCAACCCGATCAAATCAGCTCAACCAAACGTTTAATTAATGAGCTCGCGCAACTTCCACTAAATCAGCCGGACCCATCACTGAATGAATCACCTCGATTATTTACCGATTTAAAAGGTATGGTTGCAGGTATGCAAACTGGTATCCCCTTAAGTAATGATCGCTCGATGATGTCGATTAAAGCCCTGGTTGATCAACTCGAAACATATCTGCAGCACGGTATCCAAAATCAGAATATATATCAAAATTTCGCTGATCAAATCCCAAACTCTTCACTCGGAAATCAATTAAGGTCTCATACGCAAGAATTCAGTAATACCAGTATTCCATATTTAAATGAAGCCACCATTGTTCTAAATTATTATAAATTTAATTTTGACTTAGCATTAAGGCTTGATGAAATAGGAACCGGATTACAAAACGCATTTGTCAGTGAAGATGTCGATACAATTAGCCAAACTCTTGATGATGTAATTACCGATTTAACCAATTACAATCAACTCTTCGGTACACTTGCCAAACCAAATGGTGCAGAAAGTCAATCAAACCTAATTACCTCAACATTGCAAATCACAAATCATTTCTTTAAAGAAGTTTCCGCATCGATCGCAACCGATGATTATGATCGAATGGTCACCGCGGCTAATCTATATATTGAAAGTACTAATCAAACCCAGACAAATTCTGCTAGTGACCCCGAAGAATTTTGGAATAATCTGGTAATCAATGATTTATATTCCCACTTCAATAACGCCATACAATCGCTCAAAGACTCACTCAACACAATTACCGCATCTTCTGGATATCAGGTAGTTAGCTTAATTCCGTAAAGATTTCAGATTTATTCCTAAAAATCGGATTGGATTCGTTTCGGTTAATTGTTTCTTATATTCAGGATCAAGAGAATTAACAATCTTCATCTCATCCACTACGGTACTGATTGTCGTTTGAGCATCTTCGGACGGATTAACATAAGTCGTGAATGGTTCGTCACTCCCAAACATCAAATACCCACCATATATATCCATCAGCTTCTTTAATGTTTCCACGGGTTGATTGTATGGTAAGTCTAGAATATTAAACCCCCGATTCTTACTGTCATATGGTAAATCTTTACAACTGGCGATAAAAGGCGATGTGTCAATAAAAACGTTGCTCGGCTTATATTTATCCAACTCCTGGTAAAACTCAACAATTCCCCCACCTAGGTGGGCAATCCCAACCCGAATGTCGGGATATGCAAGGGCAAATTTTAGAATACATGAAGGATGAGCGATCTCTTGCATATATGAGTGGAATAGTATTGGCCAATTATGCTTTTTTATTATCGGAATAAATGGACTATCAATAAGTTCATCTCCCCTTGTCTGCATTGATTTCGTGTGAACTTTAATCCCAAAAATCTGATATTGTTTACTCCAGATTTCAATTTGTGCGAGTTGTTTGTCAATTTCCCGTTTGGGATCGATATTAATAAATGGTAACAATCGCCCATTTCCTAGTTGTTTTGTGTATTGTAATAAATATTGATTTTCTTTTGCATATGGAAAATCCATTAACCCGGTTGGATTAAGATTAGAATAATCATTGGGATTATCAAAAAGGGTCGCTTCAAATGGGAATGTAATTGCGTAATCTACTTCGGCTAAATCCATTTTCAGAAGTATATCGATAACCCCTTGGCAAGATGGGTAGATCCCCGCAAATAATCGTTTCGCATTTATTCCGATATGCGTGTGTACATCAATTACCATTTTTGAGTACCTCCTTCATCACTCGCTCGATATTTTTATGACAAATCTTACTAATCGTCAACTTTGAGAAACCTGCTTTAATCAATCCATTAATCACATTTGGAAACTTATCCGACCCATCAAAATTATCGATAAATGTATCATCCGCACCAACTAAACCATCGAAATCAGTGCCAAAACAAACGTAATCTTCACCAACCAAGTTAATAATGTGCTTAAAGTGATTAACGTAATCTTTAATGGAATTCCCACCAATATACTCAGGAATCGCAGCCAAACCGATTACCCCATCTAAATTCGCAATCGACTTTATTTGATCATCATTTAAATTTCGGGAAACATCACAAATACTTTTACATAAAGTATGCGATACAACCACGGGTGCTCTTACAATTTTCACCAAATCCCAAAATGTTTGCTCATTGCTGTGTGCCAGATCGATAAATATTCCCATTTCTTGAGCTGTTCTGACTAATTTTTCCCCCAGTATTGTTAATCCTCCGGTTGAATTGTTGCCACTTGCAAAGATATTTTTATTTCTCCAGGTTAAAGCCAGCGATCGAACTCCTAATGAATAAAATTCATCAAGTAATGTTAAGTTTTCGTCAATATAATCAATCCCTTCTAAATGAAGTAATAATCCAATCTTTGAAGAATCAATCGTTGATACATACTCGGAATAGTTAGTTATCAGAGTAAGTTGATCGGCATGTTTTTGCAATACATCCTGGTAATACGCCATTTGTTTACGCGCAGATTCAATTCCATAAGTCATGCCAGCAAATTTTGAAAAATTATACGATTCAGTACAGGTAATTTTCATTTCGTTTAGTGAAATTTCATCGAGTGCGAAAATTGTGGCAAAAATAAGTTTCACATTCCCTTCTTTAAGTCTTGGGATGTCAACATTATTATGCGCTACTACCCCCGGAATTTGAGGAATACCATCATATAACCCATATCGTTTGGTAATATCTTTTCCGGTTGCATCTAAAACATTTGAGGCAAGATCGTTATGGATATCAATAATATTATTTAAATTGTTGTTTTTCATATTTTGTTTCATCATATCTTATTTAGTGTTGTTGGATGATCAGGGAGAGGCAGATCACCAATGCTCTTGCGAGCGTTTGATCTGCCTCTCCTTGCTTGTTACTTACAACCAACCGGCGCGGTTGAAATCATTGCCTTCCCAAGGTGCACCCCCTTCTTGACGCCACTTCTGGCTGGTTTCTCTTATTGCCAATCGTTGGAGTTCCTGTCGTCTTGACTCCAAATTTCTGGTCGGAATATCCAAGGTCCCTTCCAGTAAATATGGTCGTTGGCCTAACAGGTACTCAATCACCCCAATGGCTGGTTGATGATGCAATACAAACCGTCCTTGATCATCAACTAAAAGTTTGGCCAGTTCGGTTTCAGCTTGCTTACGGTCTGCTTCCGAACCTTTATGCCACCATTGCCAAATCTCATGGGCAGCAATCCCGATGGCAGCATCAACCCGACCCTTGCGGCACTTAGTTCGAATCACTTCATGTAACTCGGCTGGTGCCTGGGTGAGAAGAAACGCCAGTGCTTCTTCGGTTTCCACTCCTTCAAGTGCCTGGGTGAATTCGGCTCGAAGCACCGACTTATTGTACTGTCTTGGACATTCAGTCCGCATTACGGTTTGATTGATCTTTGTAGCAAGATCAACATCAGCAATGACTAACGATCCCAAACCGTTTGTTGGGATTAACACATAAGTCAGGGTTTCCGGCAGTCCTGGGATAACTTTGCGGACGTAATCATACATCAGCGAAGTTACATCCCGCCAGCGCTCGGAATCCGGTTCTTTCAGCACATACTGAAACATTGCTACCCCTGACCAGGCATACACGGTAGCGGTTTGAGCCAGAATCGCGTAGATTACACAATCAAGTACCGTCAT
>CAZZFC010000058.1:0-6003 GCA_964653325.1 uncultured Candidatus Saccharibacteria bacterium
ACAACGTTTGAATTTGCTTCAATTAATCCCGAAGAAATATTTAAACAACTTAATACTTCAAAACTCGGATTAAATGATAAATCAGTTCAAGATTGTCTTACCAAATATGGTACGAATGAAATTAAAAGCAACCAACTCAAATGGTGGACAATCTTTTTCAAACAGTTTAAATCATCTTTTATCTATTTACTGATCGGCGCAGCCATCCTGGCAATTATCTTAGGTGAAACTTTAGATGGAATTGTAATCTTTATCTTTATTGCAATCAACACCTTGCTTGGATTTTTTCAGGAGTTTCGTTCAGAACAAGCACTTAAAATGCTGCAAACCTTTATTGTGGTAAATACTCGCGTAATTCGCGATGGAGTGGAATTATTAATTGATTCCAAAAAGTTAGTACCTGGTGACATTGTCGTATTGGAAACCGGTGATCAAGTACCCGCGGATATTCGAGTCATTGAGACCAAAAACATTAGTGTTGATGAATCAATCCTTACTGGTGAATCGATGATAGTAAACAAAACTATGGATATAATCTCCGATCCCGTTTCAAATTATTATTCTGCTACAAACTTACTTTTCTCTGGATCAACCATTACCAATGGAAAAGTTGTTGGGGTAGTGGTAAATACCGGAATCAACAGTTGTATCGGCAATATCAGCCACTTAACCGTCGAAACCCAAAAACAAAGTGCGTTCACCAAAGGTTTATCGGGTTTTAGTAATTTTATTTTAAAACTGATTATTGTGACTTTGATATTTGTTTTTATCGCCAATTTAGTCATTAAAAAAGATCCCAATATCGTTGAACTCCTGATTTTCTCAATTGCGTTAGCTGTTAGTGTAATTCCTGAGGCCTTACCCCTTGTAACTACACTTTCGTTATCACGTGGTGCCTTACAACTGGCTAAGAATAAAGTTGTGGTTCGACGATTATCGGCGATTGAAGATTTAGGGGGAATCGAAATTTTATGTACCGATAAAACTGGGACCATCACCGAGAATAAATTAACCGTCAATGAGGTAATTAGTACCAACCGAAATCAATGCTTACTCTATGCGAATCTGGGAGCCTCAGCATTAACGGATCGAACCGAGCCATTTGACATTGCGGTTTGGAATGAAATCGGTCAAGTTGACCAGGAAACCGTTGTTAATACCCAACAGATTTTTGAAGAACCATTTAACCCGATTCGTCGTAGGAATTTATCGGTGGTTGAATATTCTGGAACATATTACGTAATCGCACGTGGCGCACCAGAATCAGTTTTATCACTTTGTCCGAAAATTAGTGATATTTTACTAAGTCAAGCCCACGAATTTACTAAATCGCAAGGATCCCTCGGAAATCGTTTGTTTTGTATCGCCTATAAAACAATTGATCAATATACAAATCAATCAGTAGAAGAATTAGAAAGTGATTTGCAATACCTAGGTATTATTTCTTTCATTGATCCGATCAAAGAAACAACTATACCTGCAATCGAAAAAGCCGAAGCGCTCGGATTGCAAATAAAAATTATTACCGGTGATTCAGCCGAAGTTGCAGGCGCCGTGGGCATTAAAATTGGTTTAATTCAAAACTTCTCCGAAGTAATTACTGGCTCTGAATTATTTACCAAATCGACGGAAGAACAAATAACCATAATTGATCAATTTCATATTTTCGCGCGAATTACACCCGAGCAAAAGTATTCCATTATTCGAATTCTTCAGAATAAACATGAAGTTGGGTTTTTAGGTGAAGGTATTAATGACGCACCGGCACTTAAAGCTGCGGGAGTATCAATTGTTGTTCCCAGTGCCTCAGGAATTGCCCGAGAAGTATCGGATATTGCACTGCTTGAAAACAATCTTGAGGTCATCGTAACTGGGATTCAAGAAGGCCGTAAAGTGTTTGCCAATACAATTAAGTATTTAAAATCAACTTTAGCATCTAACTTTGGGAATTTTTATGCGGTGGCAATTGGATCATTAATTATTGATTTTTTACCGATGCTGCCATTGCAATTATTGCTCCTCAATTTACTTTCCGATTTCCCGATGATTGCGATTGCCAGCGATAACGTTGATTCCGCTGATATCGCCAAACCTCAGCATTATAACGTTCGTGAAGTCGTGTTTTTAGCCACGATATTAGGAATTGTTAGTTCAGTATTTGATTTTATGTTTTTCGGAATATTTTACCGAATCTCCCCGGGTGTATTACAAACGAACTGGTTTATTGGGAGTATTTTAACCGAGTTGGTTTTCACTTTCTCAGTTCGAACCAAATTGCTATTTTATAAAGGAGTGCGACCATCCTGGATCGTACTGGGGCTTTCAGTTCTTGCGTCAGTGGTTACAGTGGTGATTCCATTCACTCTTATCGGTCAAAATATATTTAAATTTATTGCGCCACAACCAATTCATTTAGCCTTAATCTTCTCCCTGGTGATTTTATATTTTGCCTGTACCGAAATCGTTAAACATTACTTTTACCGCTTTAACCAAAGCGCAGGTAAGTAAATATCGATCAATATCCAAATTGTATTATTACCATACCCATTTAATGACAAGTTGGCTTATAATTGATTAAGTTTTGGAGGAGTGGCCGAGTGGCCCAAGGCAGCGGTTTGCTAAACCGTGACGGTCTTAAAGCCGTCCGTGGGTTCGAATCCCACCTCCTCCGCCAGAAGATTGTGTTAAATTTAATTGGTAATCATGAAAACGATTCTTCAATGTACCGAGTTATTCCAAGAAGTTAACGATCTGCATAAACTTTATGGTTGTTTTGATTATTCTCCGATTTACGGAACTGGTTGTATCAAAAAACCTAAATTAATGTTTTTGTTTATGAACCCAACCGGTCGAAATGTATCTGCTAATCTAGCATGGAATGGATTGAGGGCTCCATGGTTAGATACAAAAAATATCTGGCATATGTTTTATAAACTCGGATTAATCAAAAAAGAACAACTCACCTACATTCAAAATTTACAATTGAAGGATTGGACATCTGACTTTTCTGAACAATTATATAAAACCATTAGCAATAACAATGTGTACATAACTAATTTGGCCAAATGTACACAACCAGATGCACGTAGTTTACGGGATTGTGTATTTAAAGCCTATTTGGGCAATATCCAAAGAGAAATTCTTCTCGTTCGTCCAAAACAGATTGTGTCCTTTGGAAATCAAGTCAGCTCAATATTATTAGGTAAGAGTATAAAAGTAAGTGAATATGTAAATAATCATGAAATTCTTGAGATTGATGGTAATACGTTTAAGGTATTCCCTACCTACTACCCGGTTGGACAAGGAATGAGAAATCTTGACCTTGCGATTAAAAGGATTCAAACTTTAATTAAGAATAATTGATAAAATTGATTCACCTAGCATCGCTATATATGTACAACCAACCATACACTATCGAGGAAATTATAGAAAACTATCCAGATATTGCTGAATCATTAATTAAAGATCCGATTCATCGGTGGCGAGCAGAAACCGGGATTGAACTAATTCATGAAGAACCAACTAAACAAGAACTCGAAAGAATCTGGATAAACTGGCAAGAAATGGACGAGAAACAAAAGGTGATCAGCGATCAAATGAGTATCGAACTTTTTGGAGTAAGTAATCTAGCTCATTATCAGACGTTAATAATAAAATACTAACACCACCATGATCTATGGATTTGCATTTACTAAACGAAATATCAGTAGCTATACGTTATATAACCTGACTGGGCTAGATCGTCGTAATTTACTCTGGGGTGTTAAATCCATCAAACAATACTGTGATATTTTACTCCATGATCAACCGAATTATATTTTAGGTTTAGGTATTTATACTGGACGGGATAAGGATAAAATTCGGATTGAACAATCTTGCTCAAATCGATACAGATCAAAAATAATTCATAACGAAACGGAATTACAAGTTCCGATTAACCCTTTCATTCAACCAGGTAAACTTAGTAAACTGACAGATGGCATTGGGACTTCATATTGCAACTATATAAGTTTTCAAATCATAGGTTTGATAAATTCCGGCAAATTATGTAGTAAATATACTTTCTTACATATTCCAAGTAGTTTTGATCGTCAACTGGCGATTGCAGAAATAAATCAAATGCTTACACACTTAATGTTAGAATTCAATCAGTCATGCCAAAATCCAAACCAACTTACACTTGGGATCTAAACCCCCTTTTTAAATCAGATGATGATCCTCAAATCTATCAATCGCTTGACAAACAAAAACAAGCGATCGAAAAGTTTGTAAATATATGGGAACCCCGAAGCGATTATTTATCTGATCCTAAGGCATTAAAACAATCATTGGATGAATTTGAACATTTGATGCATTTTTACGGGATCTATGGTTCTGCCTATTTTTATGCTTCCTTACGCTCAACCCAAGATCAATCCAATCCAGTAGTAAAGGCATTAACAGCCAAGGTTCATGACCAAACAATCGCACTGGAAAACAGTATTCAGTTTTATCCATTACGACTAGCTAAAATACCACCAGAAATTCAAAAACAATTTCTAAAGAATCATTCCCTGATTGACTATCGACATTTCCTGCAACGTATTTTTGATACCGCAAAATATGATTTGTCGGAGCCTGAAGAAAGAATTTTAAACCTCAAATCAAAATCCGCTTATGAATTATGGGTTAATATGGTATCCGAATTATTAGCCCAAGAAGAACGAATTATACTTACGGAAGATGGAACACGAAAAAAGAAACCATTTGAAGAAATCGGCTCCCTCTTACGAAGTAACCAAAAGCAAGTTCGAGATACCGCATTTAAAGCTCAACAGCAAGTGATCGAAAAAGTTTTACCAATCGCAGAATACGAGATTAATGCAATTTTATATAACCAAAAAACCAATTGTGAACTACGCAAAGCAGAACGACCAGACACATTTAGGCATGTTGCGGATGATATTGATACCAAAGTCGTTGACACTCTAATTTCTACCGTGACTTCAAACTATTCAATCCCCCACCGATATTACGCGTTAAAAGCTAAACTCATCGGACTTCCTAAACTAGAATATTACGAACGGAATGTTGAATATGGTCAGATAAATTTAAATTATTCTTTCAAAGAAGCGGTCCAACTAATTACCAAAGTATTAACTAATCTAGATCCAGTTTTCACACAATTCTTTACACAAATGGTCAATCAAAACCAATTCGATGTTTTACCCCATAAAGGTAAAACCGGCGGGGCATTTTGTACCTCTAACTTAATGATCGATCCTACCTACATATTATTGAATTTTACTAACAAACTAGACGATGTCCTTACCATCGCTCATGAAACTGGGCATGCCATCCATGCAATCCTTACCCAACAACATCAAAATGCCCTTAATTGTGATTGTCTTGGTGAAACACCTAAATCAACCGCCGAAGTTGCTAGTACATTCATAGAAGATTTTGTATTAGAACATCTTAAAGAAAACTGTGATGACGAAACTAAGTTAGCTTTAAACATGAAAAAGCTGGAAGATGATATTAATACAATTTTTTCGCAAATTTCCGGCTACAAATTCGAACAAGATTTACACAAATCGTTTCGGGAAAAAGGTCATCTAACCGCAAGTCAAATTAGTGAATTATTTTTTAATCGACGATTGGAATATACTGGAAAGGCTGTAAATGCAACCGAAGGTTGTGAAACATGGTGGGTTGCGTGGTGGCATATTCGGGCTTTTTTCTATGTATATTCCTACGCGAGTGGTCAGTTGATCTCAAAAGTCCTACAAGAGATGGTGCGTACCGATCACGCAAGTATTGAAAAAGTGAAACGTTTCCTATCCGCCGGAACATCCAAATCACCTCAAGAAATATTTCTCGAATTAGGTATAGATATCTCTCAAGCCTCATTCTGGAAAGCAGGAATTCAAAAAGTAAAACGTTTACTTAATGAAACAACTTTACTTGCTCAAAAGTTACACAAAATCTAAATTGAATGTTTGAATTTAATTATAAATTTGA
>CAZZFC010000059.1:0-6000 GCA_964653325.1 uncultured Candidatus Saccharibacteria bacterium
TGAGGCTGACTCAATATGAATAGATTTGCCCAATGATGCTTATTCCCATTTAAAAATTTTCACATCAATTGCGTAAAGGATAATTGTCCAGACTAACATTCCCGCAATTTGATACCCACAATCAGCCAAACTTAATCCTTCGAATGCCACTTTTTTAAACGCCTCGTTTAGCAAAGTCATTGGTAAAATTCTGGCAATATGTTGCACAAAAACCGGGAATACTTCGATTTGAAAAAACGCGCCGGACAAAAAGAGTTGAGGAATCATAATCAGATTTGCAATTGCCGAGATATTATTTTCGTCGTTACTGATTCCCGGAATAATCAGTCCAAAACCTAAAAATACAATAATGCCAAACAATGATAGTACAAGCATACTGAGGAGAGTTACAAGTCCATTTGCGAGGGTGAAATTAAAGACGAAATACCCCACCGTGATTATTACAATTGCTTGAAGTAAAGCGGCGCAACTCGACTAAATGATTCGGCAAAGATAATCGTAAGGCGATTTGTGGGAGTGGCAAAAATTCGTTTTAATACGAGCTCTTTGCGAAGCATTACTAAGGAAAATCCCATTCCAAAAAGTGCGTTCAGAAGAAGTCCAAACGCTAATTGCCCAGGAAGGATAAAGTCAATCTGGCGATATTGACGGCCTTCAATTGTGTTGGTGGTTAAGCTAACCAGATCCTTGTAGTTAGGGTCTTGAGGCTTATTAATTTGGGCAATCACATTTTGCATGATCAGCGAAATCGTTTCTGCACTCCCTTGCGATGCTGAAGACTGATCAAGCTTGATGGCAAACCCGGTTTCGTTTTGGGTAATCGAAATCACCACCGGCATTTGTCCTTTTTTGAGTTTGTCATCCAGATTTTCGTTACTGTCGGGAATTAATTTAAAGATCTCGGTTTTGCTGATTGCCTCGTATACGGGTCCACTGGTTAACGATTCGGGGCGAACGCCAATTTCCAGTTTAATATTTGAATTATCAATAATTCCGAAAATGACTATGAATACAAATGGAAACAAAAAGTTAAAAAATACCGAAGTTGGATTCCGAAAAGAGGAAATCAAGCTTGCCTTAAATAATGCGAAGAAAGGTTTTACTTGGTTTTTATTATTCACGCAATTCCTTTCCGGTTAAGTTTAAAAAGACATCTTCAAGGCTGGCTTCTTTTTTCACTTTTTCTTTGGTAAATCCAGACTGCAATAATTGATCAACCAAGTTCGCGGGAGTATCAATTCGTAAAATTTTTCCTTCGTCGATAATTGCGACCCGATGACACAAGTACTCAGCTTCATCCATAAAATGAGTGGTTAATACCACAGTCGTACCTTCCTGATTTATGTTTTTAATCAATTCCCATAAGTTACGACGAGCTTGCGGATCTAAGCCAGTTGACGGTTCGTCCAAAAAAATGATTTCCGGCGTGTGAACCAAAGTAGTAATGACCGAAAATCGCTGTTTTTGACCGCCGGAAAGTTCAGTGATTTTCGACTTTGCTTTTTCTGAAAGTTCAACTTTTTTTAGTAAGTCCATGGGATTAATCGTGGTGTTATAAAGTCCGGCAAAAAGTTCGAGCGTTTCGATGAGTGTCAGATTTGGATAAAATCCGGCAGATTGGAGTTGGACGCCAATTAAGGATTTAATCTTACCGGGATCTTTGTCGAGCGAATAACCCGAAACAGTTATTTCACCGGAGGTTTTAGGACGTAAAGTTTCGATAATTTCAAGAGTTGTGGTTTTACCAGCCCCATTGGGACCTAAGAATCCAAAGACCTCACCTTTTTTAACCTCAAATGAAATACCCTTAACTGCTTCAAAGTTGCCGTATTTTTTAGTTAGATTAGAAACGGAAATGATCGTATCGTTCATGATTTAATCAATAAATTATACAGGAGAAATATAGGTATCCGTGTCATCCAGAACGGATGTGAAGGATCCAGGGATTAATGTTTTTTGGTATAGATTCTTCGCTTTGCTCAGAATGACGAACAGAATACAAAGGGATTTCCCTGCCTACGCAGGCAGATCACTAGGCTCGGAATGACACAATAGCGGCGATTTGTCATTTCGACGAATTTTATGAGGAGAAATCCCTTTTTCATTGGGAAAAGAATATAAGCAAAATGATTTTTTAGCGACATGGAGAATGACACAAGAAATTTACGGCTGAACCATTGGAGTTAACCTAAAACTATTCGCAAATTGAGTAAGTTCCACCACAATTTTTTGGGCCGCCTGGCGAGCGTCATTTAAATTGGCAATCGCTGCTTGAATTTTTCCGCGTGCTTCAATGAGTTGGGCTTGATTTGACGGATAATCTTCTGGTACAAGTGGAGCGACAATATCCAAAGCAGCTTGGGCGTTGGTGGATGCGCTTGATAATTTAGTGCTGATTTCAGCTAGATACCCATCAACGGTTGTACTGGTAAATCCTTTGGATTTGGCCTCATCGACTTTGGTTTGGAGTTTTGTTTGCCAGGCAGTTAATTCATCCATCACACTAAGAATTCGATCTGCCGAAGCAATAATTCGGATTTCGGGAATAAATAGAGCAAAAATTCGGTATGAAGTGATAATCGACTGGACGTCAGTTCTTAAAGTGGCAATGTCAGTATCCATATTAATTTTATCTTTAAGTGTTGTGAGGCTTGTGATTTGGGATTGAATTTCTGCAGTTAATTGAGTTTTTTGTGCGGCGGATAACTTCTGCATTTCGTTGACACGATATGAAAGCTGGTTAAGTGCATTTAGGCGGCGTTCAATTTCGGTTAAACCTTTCGCCTTAAGTCGATCAAATGTTTGTTGCTTTTGCTGCGCAGCTTGGGTCAATTTTGCCGTGGCGGGAGTGACAGTAGGTACGAGCTGGCGATCATTTGCCGGGGACGTGGTGATTGCACTTACGATTGAGGAAGCGACCATCAGTGTTACAAATCCAGTTGTAATTAAGATATTCTTTTTCATTCGCTTAAATCCCCCATCTGATCATTCAGGCCAGTGTTAATCGCGGTTACATCGGTACTGAGTTTTGCAAGCTTGCTATCGATACTGCTTGCATTTGTGTTTAAATCATTAATATCAAATGTTGTTGGTGCGGAAGTTGGCATGGTAATGGAACCAGTTGATTCGTAACCATTCGTTGCTGGTTGTTCCGTTGGTTCGATGGTGGGAGCCGTAAATGCATTCGGTGGTAGGGTTGGGGTGGGGTTTACTGGTTCTGGGTTTGAATTTAGATAAAATATTGTTGCACCAACTAATATTATTAGGATGATGATTAATATAATATATTCAATAAATCCTTTTTTCATAATATCAATATCTCACAATTAGAAACTGTTTTCAAATAGTTATTATTTTCCAAGGAGCTGGTAGACCAGCTCCTTGGCGGTTCAGTTACGCGACAAATGTTTGCGAATTCGGTCTTCGAGATCGATGGAATCAATCCCGAATCTTTCGAATACAACAATTACACCGAGGTAGATAGCGCAGAAAGCTATTACAATTATGGTCCCGATTAAAAAGGGTAGACCAATGATTGGTGCGAATATCACCAGTACAATATAAACAGCAGTCGACATGCTAATCTGGCTATACAGAGCGGTGGTTAGTGATCCGGCAAGATACAAAATCCCGATCCACCCACAACGACCAGTTATGATTAGACTGATCATTAAATGAATGAAAAATATTGGGCGGAAATTGACCTGAACCGTTTGGAATAACAGCCAGCCAATAATGTTGATAAGGTGCTTTTTCACGGGAATAACCTCCGTAATCAGTTTGGATCTTTGCCATGATGGCAAATTGAAGAGAGTATAACATTAATTCGTTAGGATAGAACAATCCATGTGTTTAATAAAAAACTGGTACAATTAGATCATGCGATTGATTAAGTTTGTAGCGTTTGTATTTTTGGTATTTTTTGTGTCGGAAACCGCTTTCGCCCATCAACCAATCGTTGTTAATTCAACGCTAATCGAAGTAACAAATCCGGAAGTTTCGAAAGGGTATTATGGGGAATTATCAGGTTTACCGCAAATCTACCGAATTCAGTCCACCGTTGATTTTGATTTATATTTAAATGTCTTAGTCCCGAAAAGCAGTAACCCGACTGGTCGCTATTCACTGAACTTATATAAGGTTGGTGACGTGAAAAAGTTTATTGGGAAAATCGATGTAGGGAGTACCGATTGGAAAGAGACATTCGAACCATTTGGTAATGATACGTATTATCAGGGTCCTGAGTATACTGATCACGTGTCGGCCGGTACGTATGAAGTGGCGGTGCATGGTAGTTCCGAAGACGTAGGAGAATATGTGTTGGCGATTGGTAAGACGGAACAATTTGGACCCAGCGAAATTATCCATACTTTATTAGTTGTGCCCCAGTTAAAACGTGATTTTTTTCATGTTCCGGCGGCGGATTTTTTACTTTCGCCAATTGGTGGAGGATGTGCGGTACTTATGGTAATGGGGGGATTTCTTTCCGGTGCGTTACTAAGATTTGTACTAAAAAAGACAATTGTTAAAAATGTGGTGTGCAACCTTAAAAATATTGATCGGCAAAATCGCCTGATTCGATTACTTGCCGGAATTATTTGCTTGTTGATTGGTTATTATTATTACATCCCTTTTTTGTTCGCGTTGGCAGGGTTTTGTTTTTATGAGGCGATCTTTAGCTGGTGTGGGGTGTTTGCGCTAATGGGTAAGAATGTTGTAAATTAAATTTCTGATTTTAATAAATGTGAATATGTTTCAGTTAGCTTTTTAATTTTGGTGATATTCTTCGGCCGGATAAAATTTATCAAACGGTAGGATTTGCGTCACAATCGAGCTGGAGAATGCTTTTTGTTTGGTCAGGTTAGTAATTAACTTTTTGGCTTTTGTTTTTTTGGTTTCATTAATATGAAAAATTGCGGAACGATATTGGGTGCCAAAGTCATTGCCTTGACGATTGAGTGTTGTCGGATCATGCGTTTCGAAGAAGATATTTAGTAAATCCGTATAATTAATTTCCCCGGGATTAAATTCGATTGCGATTGTTTCGGCATGGCCAGTATAACCAGAGCAGACCTCTTTATATGTTGAATTTTGCGTATTACCACCAGCATAGCCATTCGTTACGGAAACAACCCCACGAATATTTTGAAATACGGCTTCTAAATACCAAAAACAGCCGCCGGCAAAGTAAGCGAAGGTATTAGGATTAGTCATAATTATGGAGGATAAAATCTAGCGAAATTGAGTTTACACAATGTCGGATATTTTTTAGCGTAAAGCCTTCACTCATAAATACATGGCCTAAATGGGCGTGGCAGTTACTACATGAGATTTCCGTCCGGATTCCGTCCTCATCAACAGTATTGGTTAGCGCACCTGGTATTTCATCATCAAAACTGGGCCAGCCACAATAGGCATTAAATTTATCTTTGGATCTGAATAATGGTGCTTGGCAACGTTTACAAATATAGGTTCCTTCATCCCAGAAACCTTCGTATTTACCAGTATAAGGCGCCTCGGTCCCTTTTTGCACAATAACTTTTTCTTCTTCAGGACTTAATTGTTTGTTTGTTATACTAATAATACAGATTTAGGTTACAATTATTGCATGAAGAATTCACTAGAAATGTTCATGATTCTACCGGTCAATTCAAAATTGGTATATGAGGCGTGGCTGGATAGCCAAAAACATTCGGAAATGACGGGAAGTAAAGCCGAGATTGATTTAAGAATTGGCGGTGAGTTTTATGCCTGGGACGGGTATATTTCGGGAACAACTTTAGAACTGAAACAAAATCAACGGATAGTTCAGGCTTGACGGACGAGTGAGTTCCCAGCCGATGTTTTAGATTCAAAGATTGAGATTAGACTGACTGATGTGAAAGATCAATGTCACCTAACGTTAATCCATACCGATATTCCTGAAGGTCAAGTCCAAATGTATAGACACAAGTTTCGCACTTCAATTAGGTTAGGTAGCTACTAATTCATATTCCAATT
>CAZZFC010000060.1:0-5949 GCA_964653325.1 uncultured Candidatus Saccharibacteria bacterium
GCTTTATTATATCAAGGCTTACCTCATCCCATAGCGTTGATTTCGGGATTGATTTATCCTATAATATCTGAGTTTCAGTAGTACATTCTATCCAAATTCCAAAGGGGAGGTTTATATGAAGTTCACGCAACAATTCCCAGAAGCAATTTCGGACCTCAAGTTCGCGACGGCGACTTGGGGTGGGATGTTCCTCGCGGCGTTTCTGATGATGTTGTTTACCGCGGGAATGCAGTTCGCATCTTGGCAGTTTGCACAGATCTCGATTTTGGTCGGCTTACCGTTGATCTATGGTGCGTATCGGGTTGCGTCCGCTAACGATTCAGAGCTGACATCTCTGTGCGCCGTCATGATTGGTGCAGGATGTTACGGAGTTATTGCCGGGTCTTTTGTCAAACTGACTAGCGATAACAACGTCTATATCATGGCACTGCAGATCATGGCAGTAACGAGTCTCTTTTGGTTTACAGAGATTAAGACGCCTGGCTTGATTGCCGAATCGCCCATGGTTGGGGTTTGTCTCGGGTTGATCCCGGTGATTCTGGCGACTTTGATCGTGACATGGATTCGAGGTGAGCTGTGGTTGTCAGGGGTTCAGCTAGTATATGCTTACTTCGTCGGCTCAATGCTCGTGCAGTACCGCTTTGCATGGGCAGGTAAGCACACCTTGGATAACGCGATTGATTTCGCGTTGGAGTTCATGTTTATCATCTTCAAGTTGATTCCATTGCGGTGGAGTCAGAGAGGTGAGAAATGAGCGATCGTGATGAACGAGACGGTTGTGGAAAAGCGGAATTTGACGGATTAAGCGCATTAATCCGATTACTGCTGATCATAGGTGCTGCGATTTATGCAGCAACTCTGCATGCGCCAGATGATCTGAAGAATGTTGTTGGCACTGAGGTTCATAACAGCGGGCAAGAATTTGTTACGTGGTATTGCCAGGACGACAGCCGCTTCTACAACTGTACGTCGAACAAAGACGAGACAGTTGTGGAAAGCCTGCCCACGATCAAAGGTGTCGCTTCGAAGTCCGATAGAACACTCGTCCTACTGTTCGAAATTGGTGATGGTGAGTATCGCCTGGGCGATATCACTGGTCCGCAGTTGTGGATAGGTATTCCACCTGATACCGAGGTGATCGACATTGCCACCAACAGTAAGGGCGAGAAGCTTGTTGGTTTGTGTAAGCGAGGAAACGAAATCTTCGATTGCATTGGCCAACCGCCGCAGGAGTATCCGGTACTAAACGACCAAGTACCGGTGGGTTTGAGTTGGGGAGATGGTAGTAAGGATAAACCCCAGCTTTGGTGTCGGGTCGTCAAAGACGGCGTGACCAAGGCTGAACGCTGTCCGTAAGCCAAGGGTTTTTGGGGTAAGGTTGGGGTGGGCATTCGTGTCCACCCTATAAAATAATTAAAGATATATAATTAAGATATGTTTGAGATAATTCAGAAACTTTCCGACATCGCACCGCGATATGGAGTCTATGAATCAAAGACAATTGAGTTTATTACTAGCGAACTAGATAAGATTGGGATTCAGTATCAGACAGAACCGTATAAATCATCAGTACCGTATTTTATGAAAGCGGAATTGTTTGCCGATAATATCTCAATCCCATGTTTGGGTAGTAGTTTGGTTAGTGGCAAAATCGAAAACGGTGATCATTTAATTAGTGCATTCGGGAATTCAGGGGAGAATCATCCATTTAATATTAGTTATAGTCCCATTACCGATGAAATAAGTGTGGTGGATATTTACCGGCAGCCGTCTGTAACGATCTCGCGAAGTTCGGTTATTCAAATTGTGATGGCAAAAGAAGTGTGGGGAAGCGTTAAAGTAGATAGGGAATATTTTACGTCTGCGAATATTTTAGTTGGTAATTTAGTAAATCCACAAACAATAGTAATTGCACATTTTGATAGTATGTTTGTAGGGAAAGGGGCTTTAGATAACGCAGCCGCAATTTCAATCATGTTTGAAATAATCAAAAATGATCCAAAGATTATCGAAAATAACCTTTTGATATTTACAGGTAATGAAGAAGTTTCGTATGATAATTACATAACTAAAAGTGGATATGGATTTCGTAAGTTTGAAGAAAGACATATCGATATCTTAAAGAATTGTAAGCAGATTATTGTGATTGATGGAATTGGTGTATCGGACGCATCATTTTCCCAAAACGGTTTGGATTGGGTTTTACAGGTAAAATGTTTAGACGAGATTAGAAATAAAGTATTTTGGTTACAAAATGATCAAAGCGAAGTTTTAAAATATTTTCATACAAAAGCGGATACGATTAAGGTGATTCAGGAAAAATATTTACAACAAGCGTTTCTTAGTCTAACCGATAAGTTAACAAATCCGTGATTTGTTTCAAGCCAAATCCCCAGAGATTAAATAAGTGTCTACATGTTATGATAAATTTACATGAAATCAATCCAGTTTTTAGGGGCGACCGGTGAGGTTACCGGATCGGGTTATTTAATAATTAGTGATAAGGGTAGGCACTATCTAATTGACTTTGGAATGTTTCAAGGCTCGAAGGATATCGAATTACAAAATTACGCGCCACTTTCGTTTAACGCTAAAAATTTAGAGGCGGTATTTTTAACCCACGCCCATCTCGATCATTGTGGACGCTTACCGATATTGGTTAAAAATGGATTTCGCGGGAAAATCTATGCCACCGATCCAACCAAACAAATTGCCAATATTTCACTTTTAGACTCAGCAAAGATATCTCGTGAACATGGCAGTACCCCATTATATACAACCAAAGATGTTGAAAAAACAATGAGCTTGTTTCAGGTCGTTGCATACGATCAGCCCTTTATGGTTGAAGGATTAAAAATTACATATTATGATGCGGGGCATATTTTGGGTTCGGCAAGTATTCGGATTGAAGAGAATGGCCAGTCGATTGTTTTTAGCGGGGACTTGGGAAATAGTCCGGAGGATTTAATTAAGCCAACCGAAATGATTAACAAAGCTAATTATGTGGTAATTGAATCAACATACGGTGATTCGGTGCACCCACAAGAAGATGTGGATGCAATTCTCCAGAATGAGATCAATTTAGTTGAAAAATCCGGTGGAACACTATTGATCCCAGCATTTTCGGTGGAACGTACCCAAGAAATAATTCATCGGATTGGTCATTTAAAAAGCAGTCAACGAATGGATCAATCAACCCCAGTGTATTTAGATAGTCCAATGGCAATTGAGGTAACCGAAATCTTTAAAAGATTTCCCAACTTATACAATTCCGAACTTGTTCATGACGAATCGCCATTTGATTATTCGGGCTTGATTTTTACGAGTTCGGTTGAAGAGAGTAAAGCGATTATGTGGGATACTAAAGCAAAAATAATTATTGCCGGTAGTGGAATGATGAATGGTGGCAGAATTTTACATCACTTAAAAAACTATATTTCAAAAGATACCACCCGTTTATTAATTGTAGGGTACCAGGCAGTAGAAACATTGGGACGGCAGTTAGAGGAAGGAGCTAAAAAGATAGAACTCTATGGCCAAATGGTGCCAGTCCGAGCCTCAATTACCAAACTTGAATCCTTAAGTTCACATGCCGATCAACCTAAATTGCTGGCTTGGCTAAAAAATATCCAGGGTGTAAAAGAGGTATTTGTGGTTCATGGTGAGGATCTTCAAAGATCGGTTTTAACTGAAAAAATAAAATCCGAAATTGGAATTCAAAATGTTAAAATTCCTCAATTAAATCAAACACTCCCATTGAATTAGTTATAATTTAAATCGAGGAACGATACTTTTAAATCCAAATGGATTAATCGTCGGATCAACGTTTTTATCGTCTTTAAATATCGCAAAATGTAAATGATCGCGATCGGTCCAGCCGGTTTTACCACTAATTGCGATTTGTGTTCTTTGTTCGATTTTGGTTCCGATAATGTGATCACGGTCGATCCCTAAAGATTTAAATACTGTCGAAACTGAATTTTGGGCAAGATGGCAGTATTGCGAATATATCCCATTTTGGTGATCTATCGTTAAATAATTTAATTCATCTCGAAATTTGGGACTAGTTCCCCAGAGATGATGTTGATCTTGAAATTCGATTATAATACCAGAACGAGTTGCTAGAACTGGTGTTCCATCGATAATTAAAAAATCGAGCGCATTTTTAAAAGGACTGAGGTGTGACTCAGGAGAATTGGTGACGTTAAAAGGACCAATTTGAAAAAGTTGATCAGCGGGAATATTCGTACATAGATGTTTGCTTGCTTTAATGATTCGTTTATCAACTGGAATTGGTAATATAAAAGCATCTACCGATTGTTCTTGATCCCAGTAAATACTTTTTGACAAACGCTCTATATCGGCAATCTCAACATTTCTAAATCGGCCACGAGTATTAGTTGAATCCATGAAAGTAATAATGAACTATTCAGTAATGATAATTCCTTCAAACCGGTTAACTAAGTGCCAACCGTTAGTGTCTTTAATATACGCATCCACCCGATATGTGCCAGATCCAAACAAATATGGTCCACCATGAAAATAATGAGTACGTCCAGTGACATTCTCGCCGGCAACATCTGAACTATCATGACTGGAAATTGAGTAGATTGAATTCGATTTATTTGTGCTGTCACAAACTTCAATAGCTGTATCAAAACCGGTGATTACGCTACCATCGGTTTTATCAAAATGAGCATATATCGAATTTGTTTCAGTTTTATCGGTAATACCTTGATATGAAAATGTGCGAACGTTATTGGCTTGCTCAGGATCGGGTGAATTTTCCCCAAGTGGGCCGGAATATATTTGGGCATTCCAGCCAGATAATGATTGAGGTTTATCAGAAAGGGAGCTCGTACAATCAACGAGATTAAATTTGCCGGTTGAATTAGTGTTTGTTGTTTCACTTGAGTTTAAACCTGGGATCATTCCAAGGGTTATTAGAACTGAAATAATGACAATTAGGATTAGGAATATTCGGATGATAATTCCCTGGATGATTTTAGAGAAAAAGTAATAAAGAATAAAGATGATCCAGGTAATTAAAATAATCCAAAAAGATAAAACGAAACCAAGCTTGATATAAGCAAAACCAATTACCAATAATGCAAAGAATAGAATAATTAAGGTTAGACGGCTTGAACGAGAGGATTTGGGTTGATCAGTGCTATTCATCTTTAAGAATCATATCATATCCCGATTTTGCCCATAAATTAACCAGATATGCTTTGTTCTATGGGTAAACTAAAACTAAAGGTACTTCCCTTTACCTTCGGTTGATTCAACCCAAATTTTACCGCCATGCAGTTCAACGATACTTTTTGAAATATAAAGTCCTAAACCGGTTCCTTTGGAACCTTGTTCCAAAACACCTAAGACTCGAAAGAATTTTTCAAATAGGTGACCAATCGCTGACTTTGGTATCCCTTCGCCGGTATCGGTAATATGGGTTAAAAGCATATTATCTTTTTGTTCTAGGGTGATTGAAATCGTACCATGTTGGGTGTAGTTAATTGCATTGCTAATTAAGTTATTTAAAACTTCAGAAATTCGCATAGGGTCAACCAGAACTTTAGGTAAATTATTGTTTGGATTAAAAGTAATCGTCAATCCTCGTTGAACCGCAGATTGGGTTAGTTCCTGCACACTATCTTGTACAAAGGCAGACCAATCGGTGGGTACAATTTTGACATTGTAGGAACCTCTTTCAATTTTTGATACGGAAAGTAAATTCTCGGTTAGAATCGCAAGCTGATTGGTTGAGGTTTTTACCCGATGAAAATATTTTTGGTATTCTAAAGGTAAATAGGTGAGTGCTTCATTTTCAATAATGTCAGTGTATCCTTTGATCGAAGTGATGGGCGTTCGAAGCTCATGGGCTGCCATCGAAACAAAGTCGAGTTTCATTCGCTGCAATTGTTGCTCTTCGGTAATATCTCGAATTGT
>CAZZFC010000061.1:0-5918 GCA_964653325.1 uncultured Candidatus Saccharibacteria bacterium
CATCCACCGGCTAATCTTTGTCGTACTGGATCACTTCCACATAGAACGTACTATATGTAACGATTATATGCCGAATATGCCTATAAGACAAATTTGAAAGGGATTGCCTGGATCCTTCGCTTTGCTCAGCCTGCCTGCGCCGGCAGGGATGACGAACCACACAAGGGATTTCTCACGTTCGTTCGAAATGACAAGAAAAAGGGGAAAAAGATTATTCCTCAAGTCCGTATTTTTTGGGGTCGAATTTTATGGGTTTTTGCGCAATTTTGTTACGTGCTACCAAAATTCCAACAATTAAACAACCGCTCCCAATTAAAACCATCACCGATATATTTTTAACAGAGACGGGTGATTTACTAATGGGGTTTGTTACCAAATTTTGCCTTTCTTGTTCAATCATTGAATTACGTACATTTTGGGGTAGATCGGGTGGTAGATCATTAATAAATGTATCCAAATCAGATTGAGCGAATACAAGTGAGGAACAAATTAACAACATAAAAGTAAGAATATGGATTTGTTTAAATATATATTTCATGGTCGTAAAGGTGGAATTTTTTGCCAGTCATAAATATAACATTGGGCAATATTCCGACTCGCATAGTAATAACAGGTGGGGTAATCATTATATAAATAGGCGCCGTCGTTATAGTTATTGCGATAATTAATCACGTCATCATTCGTCCAACCTTCCATGCAAAATTGCATCATATAATGTTCATTTGAACTTACCGCGCCGATTTGGCCAAACCAGTCGGTACTGGGAATTACATGAAAATAAAAGTAATTTTTACACTGATCCGGTGCATTTGGGTTTGAAATTTCTGGTAGGGGAATTCGTTTTAAATCGCCTTCGGATATTAACGCATTACTGACACAATTATCGGCGTTTAAGTCTAAATCGGGATACATATATTTACCACTGCTACAGTTATTGCCATATTTCCCGTCACCGGAATATGCCGGAGGATATAGGCCGTTATGACGGGTGGAAAAAGCTTCAGCAGCACTCATGATTAAGCCCATTGATTGTAATCTTTTCGAGTCGCGGGTTTGTGCCATCAGTCTTTGTGGATCAATCGTAATCACTACCGTACTTGCTAAAACCCCAATTACCGCCATGACGACTAAAAGTTCAATTAGTGTGAATCCAGCTTTATTTTTTTGACTTGACACTTTTTTCATATACATATAGGATACATACTGTTACTTGCTATTGTATCTATGATTATAAAGAAAATCAAAAAGAAAACTATATTCATATTATTATTGATTCTGGTTGCCTTTCAATTACAATCTTATATTAACGCAACAACTACGTTTTTAACATCTCGGGTAAGTATCAGTACGCTTGGTGTTCAGGGTGATGGTTCATCAAGCTCACCAAGTATTTCAGATGATGGCCGATATGTGGTGTGGGGATCTAATGCCTATAGCTTATTTACACCAGATACCAATGGAACCACCGATGCATTTATGAAAGACATGGCCACTGGGGTTACCACAATGGTTAGTGTTAATAGCTCCGGAGTACAAGGAAACTCTGCAAATTATTCGCCAATGATTAGTGGCAATGGAAATTATGTAGCGTTTAATTCGGATTCAACCAATCTAGTTGCCAATGATAATAATGGTTTAATTGACGTTTTTGTGAGGGATTTAGTAAATGGAACTACGGAACGAGTAAGTGTTACTAGCACTGGGGTTGAGGCAATTGGCGGGGGAAGTTTTGTCGCCGCAATTAGTGCGGATGGGAGATATATTGTGTTTCATTCGGATGCTACTAACTTGGTAGCCAATGATACAAATTTACAAAAAGATGTCTTTGTTCACGATCGAGTTAATCACACCACCATTCGGGTAAGTGTAGATAGTGCAGGCAGTGAAGGAGTTGGTGGCGCGAGTTATGGCGCAGATATTACCCGTGATGGTCGATATGTAGTTTTATATTCAGCGGCAACGAATTTAGTAGTTAATGATACCAATAACCAAAATGATGTTTTTAGATACGACATGCAAACTAGCCAGGTGATTCGAGTGAGTATTACCTATGATGGATCGGAAGCTATTGGTGGAGCTAGTTCATATGCCGCAATCTCAGATAACGGTCGTTATGTGGCATATAGATCATTAGCTATCAATTTGGTTGCAAATGATACAAACGCGAAAGCCGATATCTTTTATCGTGACATTACTGGTAACACAACAACGCGAGTGAGTGTTAATAGTAGCGGAAACCAAGCAAATAATGCGTCTTTGTATGTCATTATGGATGGAAGTGGCCGCAATATTTATTTTGCAACCAGCACGAGTAATTTTGATGCCAATGATACGAATAATACTTACGATATTTATAAACACGATATGGTTACGGGATCTACGATTTTGGTAAGTAAATCCACGGGTGGATCGATTGCCAATTATTCAAGAAGCTCGGTGGATTGTGATATTAATGGTTTTAATGTTGTTTACTTATCCAATGCCAGTAACTTGGTGACGGGGGATACAAATACATATAGTGATATCTTTTTAACCCAACTCGAAACAATTTCAGTGACTTCAATTTCACCCAATACGGTATATGTAAATAGTGGAGCAACCAGTTTTACCATCACCGGAACCGGATTTAGTCCAACGCCAACGATAAATTTAGGAGCAGATATAACAGTTAATAGCGTGACGTATATTTCGGAAACACAAATATCGGTGAATGCGACAATCAGTGGATCCACCAATCTTGGATTACATAATATAATTGTAACCAATCCGAATGGACAATTTGTAACTTTGACAGACGCTTTAAATGTTGTTCCTCAACCAACTGCTACCCCAGCCAATACGCCAACTCCTCAGCCAAAGGCTGATCCGCCTCTGGCGGAAACGCCTACCAATACCCCAAGTCCTACTAATACTCCGACTCCAACGCCTCAGCCAAAGGCTGATCCGCCTCTGGCGGAAACAATTATCCCACCGACAATCACGCCGACACCAATTCCTTTAACAATCTCGGTTAACAAGTTAAATACTTCAAATATTATTACCGGTGTAGATACCTACTACTATTCCAATGGTAAAAACCTAACCATCCAAGGATCAGCGAGTGCTAATACCACAATTGAGGTTCAACTAAATGGTAATGACACAACCTACAAGTGCACAACCGAAACTGATCTTAATGGTAATTATATTTGCGTTTTTACAAGCGAAGTTCCAAAGGGAACGTATCAAATTAAAGTAACTGCTAAGGATATGAATGGACGCAGTGTAGAAAAGGGTGGTTTAGTGTTAGGGATTAATACCGGTTTAGCTCAAACCGGAAGCCCTGCGATTGTGACAACTATATTTGGATTATTATTATTCGGTTCGTTTGTTGTTTCTCGAAAACGTTTTTCGATACGGTAAAATATACCTGTGAAATTAAAAAAGATTATCTTTAGCGGTTCATATCTTCTTTGGGCATTGGGTTTAGTTGTCGCATTGTTTCTGATAATTTACCCTTTTATTCCTGAGATTAAAATGCGTTTTCTAAAAGCTCAAAATCCGCAGATTTATCAGTCAAGTTATTATGAACAAAAATATGATTTAACAAATCAGATTCAAATAGAGAAAACCGATACACCACTGATAAAAATTTCTGTTGATCCAACCCTTAGCGACCGATTAATCATTCCAGTAATTGGTGTAGATATCGAACTTTACTTTAATGAAGACCAGACAACCGCATTAAATAAAGGTGCTTGGGTGGTTCCGGGATCTGCCAATCCGGGTGAAAAAGGGGAGATGGTAGTTACCGCGCATCGATTTCAGGCACTACCACCAGCCCAAAATACTTTTTATCATTTAGATAAGGTAAAAGTAGGGGATACTTCTTTAATTTTTACCGGTGGATTTGCTTATAAATATGAAGTAACCAGTACTAAAGTTTTAGGTGCGGAAGAATTTAAATTTAATGGAGCGGAATCTACCGTTGATGATATGGTCTTATATACTTGTACACCACTTTGGACGGCTTCTCATCGGTTGATTGTACATAGTAAACAAATCCCGTTCAATTAATACAATCAAGTAGCGCTTGTTTATCTTTAATTGATGGTCCGTTGCCTTCAATTCCTGGAACTTCTAAAATAAAATCTAAATTGTTAAATACAGGATTTGTACAAAATGCTTTAAAGCCAGCTTTGCTAATATATCCTTGCCCAATATTGGCATGGCGATCTTTGTGATTGTTCAGTTCACCTAAAGAATCATTGGTATGCACACAGGTAACATTTTCGGTTCCAACATTTGTTTTAATATCCAATACTAATTGATCAAGCGACTTTGGATCTACATAGTTATAGCCACTGGCAAATCCATGACAAGTGTCATAACAAATTGCAACCCGAGATTGGTCTAACTCTTTTAAAATTTGTCCAAGCTGATTAAAATCAACGCCAACTTTATCACCTTGTTTCACGCTATTTTCCATAATCAATTTTGTCGAACCGGAAGTTTCCGAAAGAATTTTTTGCATACCTTTAATTACACGTTCAATTCCGGATTCAGTACTCGTTTGTTTATGGCTACCCAAATGAAAGATCACTCCAGTTAAATTAATTTTATAGCCATTGTTCATCGTTGTGATCAACGCTTGCACAGACTTTTCCCACAACACATTATCCGGAGTGGCTAAATTAGCTAAATATAAACCATGCGCATAAGTTCTAATAATTTTGGTTTGTTTTTGGGTTTGTTTAAATAACTCTGATTCGGTATCGGTAAGTTTGGGTAAATGCCAACTATTAGGGCTGCCAATAAAAAACATCGCGCAATCAAACTGATTCTCCGCTGCCCGAGTTAAAGCCGCATGCACACCACCACTGGATGATACAAATCCTCCAATAATCATAGGTCTAAGTATATGGTATTAAGTATGAAGTATAAAGTATTGAACATAAAAAGTAATTTGAGTAATTAGGGCTAAATCAAATATGTCATCCTGAGTGAAAACGAAGGATCCAGTTATTAAATAGATTCTTCAGTCCCGATGTTTCTAGTGTAAAAAAGTTTAAAATTGATGATACTTTAAATAGCAAGGATTAATCCAAATAATCTTTAAGCTTTCGGGCGCGAGTGGGGTGTTTAAGTTTACGTAAAGCTTTAGCTTCAATCTGACGAATCCGTTCGCGCGTAACTCCAAAATCCCGACCAACTTCCTCTAAAGTTCGGCCTCTACCATCTTCTAAACCAAAACGTAATTCTAAAACTTTGCGTTCGCGTGGAGTCAGGGAACATAAAACATCCCGCATTTGTTCTTTAAGAAGTTCGGCACTAGCTGCTTCTTCCGGTGCTTGAACCATTTCATCTTCAATAAAATCGGCAAGCTCAGAATCATCATCTTCGCCAACTTTTTTCTGTAAGCTGGTTGGTTCTTGGGCGATCTTAACTATCTCACGACCGCGTTCCGGTTCAAGTCCCATTTTTTTGGCAACTTCTTCGGGATCAGGTTCGCGACCTAATTCTTGCGCCATTTGACGTGAGATCCGATGGAATTTATTAATTGTTTCAATCATATGCACGGGAACACGAATCGTACGTGCTTGATCGGCAATCGCTCGGGTAATGGCTTGGCGAATCCACCAGGTAGCGTAGGTAGAAAATTTAAAACCGCGACGCCAGTCATATTTTTTTACCGCTTTCATCAGTCCCATATTTCCTTCCTGGATTAAATCCAGCATTGATAACCCACGTCCTAAATATTTTTTGGCAATAGATACCACTAAACGTAAATTGGAACGAATTAATTTTTCTATGGCTGGTTCATCACCTTGTTCCACAGCTTTAGCCAGTAAAATTTCTTCGTCTTTGGTGAGTAAGGATACTTTACCGATTTCGGTTAAATACATGCGTACCGGATCCGAGGCACGCTTACGAACTTT
>CAZZFC010000062.1:0-5914 GCA_964653325.1 uncultured Candidatus Saccharibacteria bacterium
GGGCTGTTGCTCAGTTAGAACGTAACGATTATCAATTAATCATTATTGGTCCGGTTGGTGATAAAGATTATTACGGCGAGTTACAGTCTTATGTCTTTCAAAATAATTTAAAAGAAAAAGTTGTATTTATGCAAATTTCAAGATCGGAAGTTCTAAAAGCATTTCATGCGTGTGATGTGTTGGTTTTGCCTACTCGGGGAGAAGTATTTGGAATAGTATTAGCGGAAGCAATGGCTTGTTCAAAAATTGTTGTAGGTACAAATGTGGGAGGTTTACCTGATTTAATAAAAAATAATGAAAATGGATTTTTATTTGAACTTGAGAACAGTAATGAATTAGCTCAAATTTTAAAGAATATTTTGGATAATCAAGGGGATTTAAACAAAATTAGAAATAATGCGCGTCAGACAATTGAACAAAACTATAATTGGGAAACGAATGCGGCGATGATTGATAAAATATATCAGGAGTAATATGCAAAAAGTATCCGTAATTAGTACATTTTGGAATGAAGCAACGACAATAAAACTTTTTGTGGATGGATTACTCAACCAATCACGAACCCCAGATGAAATCGTGTTATGTGATGGGGGATCCACAGATGGAACGCTGGAAATTATTAATCAGTTAGCCCAAGATCATCCAGTCATTAACGTTTGTATTAAACCTGGTAATCGATCCGTAGGTCGGAATGAAGCAATTCGAAATTCTCAATATCCAATAATTGCCGTAACCGATGTTGGTACGGTGGCGGATAAAGATTGGCTTAAAAATCTGATCCTACCTTTTGAAAATGATCCAAATGTTTCTGCCGTAAGTGGATTTTTCAAAATTAAACCGGAGACATTTTTCGAAGAGGTTTCTGCCTTACTGATGCTCAATGATCATGATCATATTGATCCTAAAACGTGGCTTCCTTCAAGCCGATCCGTGGCATTTACCAAAGTAGCGTGGCAAAAGGCAGGTGGATATCCAGAATATACCAAATATAATGAAGATACCCCATTCGATTTATCTATAAAAAAAGCTGGGTACGATTTTACTTTTGCAAAAGATGCGGTTGTTTATTGGCGGCCACGACCTAATCTAAAAAGTTTTTTTAAGCAATATTATGCATATGCCATTGGTGATGGTTTAGATAATATTTATCATTCAAACTATATTCGTAAAGCGATATTTTATTTGGGAATGTTTTTTCTTGTGTTTGTTTCTTTGAAATTTCCTTATTTTTTAATTTTTCCGATTTTGGTATTTTGTGCATACTTAATCAAAAGAAGTTTGCATATGTGGCAAAAAAGATTACCGTTCAAATGGTTGTTTTGGTTGACGCCGATTGTTGTAGCTTATGATTTAGCGAATATATTTGGATATTTAAAAGGATTAAATTTAAAAAATAAAATTAAATGAATAAAATTTCAGCTGTTATTATTGCGAAAGATGAAGAGAAAATTATCAAACGCTGTTTAGATTCATTACGTTGGTGCGATGAAATTATTGTGGTGATAAATACCGATTCGTCTGATCAGACATGTGAAATTGCAAAGAAATATACTTCAAAAGTATTTATTCAGGATTGGTTAGGATATGGGTCTCAAAAGAATTTTGCTATAAGTAAATCAACGTATGATTGGATATTAAGTATTGATGCTGACGAAGTAGTTTCCGGAGAATTAAGTAAGGAAATGCAAGCTGTACTAGATAATCCAATATACGATGGTTATTATATTAACTTTGATACTTTTGTTGGTCAAAAACAGATTAAACATGGCGGATTACAAAATGATTGGCACTTACGTTTATTTAAAAAGTCTAGGGGTCAGTTTGGTGGAGATGTTCATGAATCAGTATCAATTGATAATAGTGGAAAATTAATCCACCATATTCAGCATTTTAGTTATAAAGATTGGTCAGATTATCGAGCGAAAGTTCTGAAGTATTCCAAAATTGAAGCGGAAAATTATTTTAAAAATAATAAAAAGTTAAATCTTAAAGATTGGATTAAACCGATTCTTCGTTTAATCAATATTTTTCTGTTTAAACGTGGATTCATGGATGGTATAACAGGAATTAAACATGCTTATTTATTAAGTTATTATATATGGAAGCGAAATCAATATATTCTTGATATGATTAATACGAAATGAAATTAGGGCATATTGCTACCGAATATAAACCATTAACTGGAGGAGCACAAACTTATTTAGCGAATTTGTATCAGATTTTTTCGAATGAAGGTTGGAATCAAACTGTCTACCAGTTTGATAATGGTGTTAACTCTGATGAACTTGTATTAATCCCACATAAACTAAAATTAATAAAAGGTGGTCGGGGTGTTGATTTATGGTGGTTTAATGCAATGCTCGCATTAAAATATGATTCTTTACGGAAAGAAGATGCGGTGATTTGTCATTATGCATTTCATTCGTTACCTTTATTCTGGAAAAAGAAAACGATTGTTCTTTCGCATGGTTGCGAGTGGGATATTCCACCAACTTCGTTATCGCAACAATTAAAAATTAGAATTGCGAAATGGTCGTTTAAACATTTTAAATATTTAGTAGCTAATGATACTAATTATTTCCGACAATTAGGAGTTAATATTAAACCCAAAGAACACATGTTCGAAGAGGTGTTGCCAGGTAAATGGTTTATTCCTAATTGTGTTGATACAAAAGCGTTTGTTAAAACTAATCGAAGGGAAGACTTTCCTGATAACTCAATTTTAGTCGCAAGAAATATTTCATATGCCCGTGGTGTTCATTTAGCGATCGAAGCATTCTCAATTTTTAGCAAAAATCATCCCGAAACAAAGCTTGTAGTTGTTGGATCATTTGGAGATAAAGATTACCAAGCTCGAATTAATAAGTTGATAACAACTAATAATTTGCAATCAAAAATAATTTTGAAAGGTTCGATTCCTTGGAATGAGATGTCATCGGTATATAGTAGTGTCGAAATGTCTGTGGTACCTACGCTGCAAAGAGAAGGGACATCATTATCTGCGTTGGAAGGAATGAGTTGTGGGGTGGCAACGGTATCGACAAATGTTCACGGATTAGCTGATCTACCAACTGAACAATCAGATCCGATCCCGGACGCCTTAGCGAAGCAAATGAGTATCACATATCAAAATCGTAAATCAGTTGGGATTAGTCAACAGGATGAAGTTACCCGGAATTATAATTTAAACAATTGGGAAAATGCTTGGTTAAAAGTATTAAATCAAGTTTCGCATGAATAAAATATTAGGTGGAATATATTCAAAGTTTAATTATATTATTTTAGGTTATGTGATATTTTGTATTCTTATCCCTAAATTCCCCATATTTTTTATTGGTGATTATCCGACCCCGGTTCGCATTGAAGATTTCTTGTGGTTATTACTGATTGTTAGTGGAATAACTATTTTAATTAATCAAAAAATTTCAATAAGAAACGTTTTTTTTTCGAAAATATCAATTTCAATTTTAGTTTGGTTATCAATTAGTTTAGTATCGACTCTGATTAATATTTCAAAAAACCACATTCCTTTTTCGAATTTGTTGTTTTATATACGATTTTTTCAATATTTAAGTCTATATTATTTAAGTCAGTTATTTCCTTTAACCCAAACTCAATTTAAGTGGGTATTGAAACTATTATTAGCGAGTACGACTGTGGTTATTATATGGTCATTACTCCAGTTCATGGGATTAGTTGGAGGTTTTGGCGGGGGATTTTATAACTATCAATATATTAATGGTACGGATCGGGTTTTTGCTTCTTTCTCTGGGCCTTATGAGCTTGCAGGATATCTCTTATTAATATTACCAATATTAATATCTCAAATAATTATGGCTGATAAAGTTTTTCGAAAAGTGGGTTTATTTATGGTTTGGTTGTTAGCGGTGTTAATTTTAGGTTTTTCCGGAGCAAGATTTCCGGTGATTGTAGCAAGTTTGAGTATTTTACCCTTAGCATTTATTAAATTTTCAATTAAAAATTTAAGTTTCATTTTCTTCATGTCAGTTTTAACAATAGCAATTCCGCTTTTATCATCCAAAACGATGATGGATCGCTTTTCCACTTTAACAATTTCGCAAGCAGAATATTTAGCTCAATTAAGTCCTTCACCAATATCCTCACCAACTTTAACACTAATTCCTACGCAAATTCTTCTTCCAACTGATACACCAACAATTACGAAAGTTCCAACTATATCAAATACACAAGTTCCAACAGATATGCTAATGCCGACGATATCTCCGGGATTACCAACTCCAACCAATATTCAGATTAATGGACCATCTCCAACAATAGTTATGACGCCAACTCAAGTAATTCCGACACCAACCATTATTGCCAGCAATATTATTGATCAGATCACTAAACCCATCAAATCAATCTTTCAAGCATTAGCTACTAATGATCGTAGTTTAGATTTACGTATTAATGTTAATTGGCCACTTGCCTGGGCTCGGTTCCGACAGAATCCATTATTAGGTGGGGGATTAGGAGCAGTGGGTGTTGGAGTTGATGGTGAATTTGTAACATTATTGGGAGAAACTGGAATTCTTGGTTTAATTGCTTTTTTCTTAATATTTATCTTAATGATATCTAAACTAATTCATGCATGGAAATCAAATAATGGGAAAAATGGATTAATTGAATTAGCATTGTCATTATTAGTAGTTATGCTAGTTAGTGGTCTTTTGAGCGATAATTTCCGTGCATCAAAAATCGCAATATTGTTCTGGTTTTTAATCGGTACATTAATAAATCAAATTAAATTGCAAGGTCAAAAAGAACAAATCCAATAATGAAGATTGCAATTGATGCGCGAATATTAAAGACTGGGATCGGAAATTATACAAAGTCATTAATTGGAGAACTAGTCAATATTTTATCTCCCGACGATCAGCTGACAATATTCTTACGCGGTGAGGATTTTGACGTATTCCCCGATACTAATCAAAAGGTTAAAAAGGTAGCGGTGAATATTAAGCCATATAGTTTGTCAGAACAGCTGATTTTTCCATTCATCTTATTGAGGGAAAATCCTGATTTGGTTCACTTTACCACCTTTAATATCCCAATTCTGTGGTGGCGGAAGTATGTGGTAACCATTCATGATTTAATTCATCTAAAACATTCAACCTTTGGTAATGTTACGCAAAATTATCTCTACTATTTATTTAAAAAGCTGATCTATGTTTTTGTAATCAAATGGGTAACTTTCCGAGCTAAAATTGTTGTAACCGATTCATTTGCAACGAAAAATGATCTAATTAACACATTAAAGGTTAATCACAAAAAAATCAAAGTAATTCATCTGGCAGGCAGTTCCCATTTGAATCCGATTAACGTAAGTATCGAAGATAATCATGTAATATTAACAAAATATGGAATTGTTAAACCTTATCTCTTATATACTGCTACAATGTATCCTCATAAAAATCATGAAAGATTATTAAAAGCATTTCAAATCATACAGAATCAAAGACCTAATCTAAATTTAGTTTTAGTGGGTAAAATGGATAATTTATCAACCCGAATTAAAAATAAAACTATTGAGATGGGTTTAGAAAATTCAGTAATTTTCCCAAATTATCAAGTTGAAAATGGGTATATTCCAGATAAGGATTTAGCAGTTTTATATCAAAATGCGCAAATCTATGTTTTTCCTTCACTACTTGAAGGGTTTGGGATACCGATTTTAGAAGCACAGGAATATAAATTACCGGTAATTGCAGCAAATATTGATTGTTTACGAGAGATTGGAAAAGATTCGATTTTATACTTTGACCCATATTCGATTGAAGATATTGCTAAACAAATATTGGATTTGTTAAACGATAAAAATAAATATCAAGATTTAATTTATCGTGGATTGGAAAATATTAAATTATTCTCTTGGCAAAAAGTTGCTGGAGAA
>CAZZFC010000063.1:0-5839 GCA_964653325.1 uncultured Candidatus Saccharibacteria bacterium
GCTACCCGCACTAAGAATCACGTCCTTTTGGTTTTCTGGAATCAGTGTAGGTTTTGTGGTTGTGGCACCATTTCAGGTTCCAATGATATTAACTTTAATTTTGTCATCAATTTTACTGAGTATTATTAGTACCCTTTTGTTTTGGCTTACAAAATGAAATATTCATTTATGTTCATATCGTTTGTAATTATTTATGAACTATTTTCGAATATACAACCAATTTATGCTGAATCGCTATTTAATGTAAATGTAAAATCAAAATATGAATTCGGACCCTATACTTATGCCTCGGTATCACATCAAATTGAGATTATTCCCCAAACATCGCAATATGCACCCACACAATATACTTTAAATACTAATGAATCTGGGATACTTGATGCAATTGTAGAAAAGGGAGGTAAATCCGAGGCGGTTGAGTTTAACAATAATTCCATTCTCGTAAATTTTTCTGAAGATGATATTGTAAACAAAATATATTCAAGCTTCTTAATAAAATATAAAACTGAGAGAGTTATGACCAAGGAGGGATTAATCCGAAGTATTATAATTCCCCTTTTAAAATCTACCGATGAAGTAACTGTGGTAAACCAAACCGTTCAAGCTACATACCCATTAAATTGGGGAAATCAATATATTTCCTCAGTGTTACCAACATCATCTAATCAAATGGGAGATAATGAGATTATTGATTTTAGTAATGACCAGAATTTACTCTCGGATATCCAAATATCAATTGGTAATCGGCAAATATATGATATCGAATTAACATTTCGACTAGTAAATAATACAGATCAATATCAAGACAAAACGATTATTATTCCCCCTAATTTAACTCCATTTCAAGAAACGTATATCGATTCAATAAAACCAGTTCCAAAAGATATTGAAATCGACAGTGACCAAAATATTATCGGCACATATCAATTAAAAGCGAATTCGGAAATGATTGTAACTTATAAAGGGAAAGTAATAATTTCAATCGATAACAATATAAGTTTAGATAATAATGAAACAACTCCTTTTGTAATTGCCGATAAATATTGGGAGATCAACAATCCAACCATTATTGAACTATCTACTCAATATCAATCGATATCAGAAATATATGAATTTGTAACAAATAAATTAACTTATTCCAACGAACGTACGAATACATCAACAATCACCCGAATGGGAGCTTTTATGGCATATCTGAATCCGGATCAAGCTGTATGTATGGAATATATGGATCTAATGATTTCCCTTCTTCGTGCGAATAACATCCCAGCTAAAGAAGTTGATGGAATTACTTACATAAATAATGATTTAAATGATCGTTTACATACTTGGGTCCTATACTATGATGAGGAAAAGAATCAATGGAAAAATACTGATCCAACCTGGGGATCAACTACCGGTAAGGATTATTTAAATTCTTTTGACTATAAACATATTATTTTGGCGGTTAAAGGTATTTCATCCCAATCACCCGATATCACATCAAGGTTTAATGATCCCGATAATCAAATGAATAACATAAAAGTATCATATTCTAATTCGGAAAATGTGAATTTACCGACATTTAATCAATGGTTAGCCGATTACCAATACCAACAATTGCCCTGGTATACCAAATTATGGATATGGATACAAAATTTATTTAAACGATTTTTCTCGAAGTAGAAATTCATTTAAAAACTTTCCAGTATAAGAAGTGGGATGCTTAATTACAGTTTCAACTGTTCCCGTAGTAATAATTTCGCCACCTTGGTCTCCGCCTTCAGGTCCAAGATCAATGATCCAATCAGCGGTTTTGATTACATCAAAATTGTGTTCAATAACAATTACAGTATTTCCTTGAATAACTAGAGTGTGCAATATTTTCAATAAATTATCAGTATCCGCAAAATGTAAGCCAGTCGTTGGTTCATCAAGAATATAAACTGTTTTTCCGGTGGCTTTTTTAGATAATTCAGTGGATAATTTAACCCGTTGTGCTTCACCCCCACTTAAAGTTGGAGCAGGTTGTCCAAGTTTAATATATCCTAATCCAACATCATTTAAAGTATCCAATTTATTCCGGATGGATGGAATTGGTGCAAAAAAAGTAAGTGCATCTTCAACGGTTAAATTAAGAACATCGGCAATTGAGTGTTCTTTATATTTTATTTCTAGTGTTTCCCGATTGTAACGAGCACCATTGCAGACTTCACAGGTAACATAAACATCCAGTAAAAATTGCATTTCAATTCTGATTTGACCTTCGCCTTGGCAATTTTCACAACGTCCACCTTTAACATTAAAACTAAATCGGCCTTCTTTGTACCCACGTGCTTTTGATTCTGGAATACTAGTATATAACTGCCTAATTGGGGTAAAAAGACCGGTATATGTTGCAGGATTTGAGCGAGGAGTTCTTCCAATCGGATTTTGATTGATTTCAATAACTTTATCAATTTTTTCTAATCCATCAATCCCCTGGTGTTTACCGGGAATATCTTTCGTATGAAGTTTTTCAAGGGCTAGTCGTTTATAAAGGGTCTCTAAAATCAAAGTTGATTTACCTGAACCAGAAACACCGGTTACACAAATGAAAGTACCCAGTGGAAATGATACCGTTACGTTTTTAAGATTATGTTCCGATGCACCAATTAAAGTCAGTTGTTTGGATTTATCAACAGGATGAAGATGCTTAATTGCATGCACGTGTTTTTTCCCTGATAGATATGCACCAGTAATTGAAGCGGGGTTTTTCATAATCATTTGAGGGGTACCTTGTGCAATAACTTTACCCCCGTGAATTCCAGCACCTGGTCCAAAATCAACAATCCAGTCGGCTTCTAACATCGTCGCGGGATCATGTTCAACGATAATTACTGTATTTCCTAAATCCCGTAAGTTTTTTAAAGTATTCAATAATCGATGATGATCCCTTGGATGCAAGCCGATTGATGGTTCATCTAGTACATAAAGAACGCCACTTAACCCAGATCCAATTTGGGAAGCTAAGCGAATCCGTTGAGATTCTCCACCAGATAGAGTATTTGCACTACGGCTTAATGATAAATAGTTTAATCCAACATCAATTAAAAATTTAGTACGCGAAGTTAACTCCTTAAGAATCGGTTTGGCAATTTCCTTTTCACGCTGCGAATGCAACTTTTGGGAAATTAACGATTCAAGCCAATCCGATAAATGATTGATGCTAAAGCTTGTTACTTCAGAAATATTCAATTGGTCAATGGTAATGGATAGTGCTTCAGCTTTTAAACGACTGCCATTGCATACTTCACATATTTTTTCGATCATAAATTTTTCGATACCATGACGAACTTCATCACTTTCGGTTTCTTTATATCTTTTTTCTAAATATGGAATAACCCCTAAAGTTAAAATATCTTCTTTGGCTTTTGTGGAAACTTTACTTAAGGGCATATCAAAGTTGAACTTATAGGTATGGGCAACTTTTTGTAAAAATCGACGCGCATAAGAATCGAATAAAACATGCCGTGCCCATGGGAAGATACCGCCTTCATTAATACTTAAATTTTCATTAATTACCCGTTGGGGATCAACTTCGAGTTTTGTTCCAATTCCATCACACGATGTACATGCCCCGTGTGGGCTATTAAATGAAAACGAACGTGGTTCAATCTCGGGTAAGCTGAGATTACAATCAGCACAAGCAAAATGTTCGGAGAATAAATAATCTTGTAACTGTTTCGGCTTTTCGGGAAAATCAAAAGATGAATCCATTACTTCACTTATCACAACGGTTCCGCCACTTAGTTTTAACGCTTTTTCAATTGAACTTGATAACCGCGATGGTTGTGTATTTTCATTAATAGTAACTCGATCAACCACAGCATCAATACTATGTCGATTGGTTTTAATTAGTGTAATATCATCATGATCGAGTTCGTAAATAATATTATCAATTCGAACGCGGTTATAACCACGCCGCAATAAATCATCGAGAAGCGCACTAAACTCTCCTTTCCGATCTTTTACAATTGGGGCTAACATAAGAACTCGTTTGGGAGCAGATTTTTTAGATGGAATAAATTGCGATAATACAGTACTCACGATTTGTTCAACTGATTGAGCTTGAATTTCCTTTCCACATTTCGGGCAATGTGGATGTCCAATTCGAGCAAAAAGTAATCTTAAATAATCATAGATTTCAGTTGTAGTTCCAACCGTTGAACGTGGATTATGCGAAACGGTTTTTTGATCAATTGAAATCGCCGGACTCAACCCGGTAATTTGATCCACATCCGGTTTTTCCATTATGCCTAAAAATTGGCGAGCATATGAAGAAAGTGATTCGACATAACGTCTTTGTCCTTCGGCATAAATCGTATCGAACGCTAAAGAACTCTTCCCGCTTCCAGATAAACCGGTAAATACAACGAGTTTATTTTTAGGGATAGTTAGAGATATGTCTTTTAAATTATGTTCTCTGGCACCTTTAATTTCGATAAAATCTTGCATAAACCTGCTAATTATACTCGGATTAGTTACTCAATTAAAGATAGACAGATGTATCAACCGAGGTGTCGATCAATCGTATTGTCTGAAGAACTACAACAAGAATTATCAATTTGATAAGTGTAATTTTAGGATGTACTTTTAGAAGTTACATTTTCTACTATTAAACGATCAATTAAGTCGGTCAAATTTAGTAGATTTGGTACTTCAGCATAAGGGTATTATGGATGATATCGGTTTTGATACATCATTCACATAACGTCCTTCTTCAATTCTTTAATTCGATCACGAATAATGGCAGCTTTTTCAAACTCTAAGTTTTTTGCCGCAAATCGCATTTCGTCGGTAAGTTTACGAATAATATCTTTACGCGCTTGTTCCGTTCCGATAAGATCTTCGGGTTTATTTGAATAAGTTTCTTCACCAATTACTTCTTCAATATAATCATCGACAGATAATTTAATTCGCTCAAAATCAGTCGGTTTATGATTTTCAGTACGTTCGATTAATTTTTCACGAATTGGTTTATTAATCGATTGAGGCGTTATTGAATGCGCTTGATTATACTCCAGCTGAATTTTACGTCGCCTAGTTACTTCATCGATTGCTCGTTGCATACTTCCAGTTACATTATCCGCATACATAATTACCCGACCATGCAGATGCCGAGCAGCTCGTCCCATCGTTTGAATTAACGAAGTATCCGAACGTAAAAATCCTTCTTTATCGGCGTCGAGTATTGCGACTAAGGATACTTCGGGTAAATCCAGTCCTTCTCGGAGTAAATTAATTCCAACAATAACATCATAGATACCTTTACGTAAATCATCCAAAATATCCACCCGATCAAGCGTATCGATATCGGAATGTAAGTAATGGACCTTAACATCTTGCGCTAACAAATATTCCGCTAAATCTTCGGCGGTACGTTTGGTTAGAGTGGTGACTAATACCCGTTCACTATTTTTTACTGTTAATATAATTTCATCAAGTAAATTACTAATTTGATTTTGAGATCCACGGATAAATATTTCAGGATCAATTAATCCAGTTGGCCGAATCAGTTGTTCAACTATCCCCTTTTTTGGATATGAAAATGAGTCATCGGATATTGAATGATTTGTATTTTTATATGCATTTTGGGCGGCGTTGATTTCCCATTCATTGGGTGTCGCACTGGTATAAATAATTTGAGAAGAGCGGTCTAAAAATTCATCAAACTGTAATGGTCGATTATCTAATGCACTTGGAAGACGAAATCCAAAATTAATTAAGGTCTCTTTTCGGGAGCGATCGCCATTATACATTCCTCTGATTTGCGGAATCGTAATATGAGATTCATCCACTATCAATAAATAATCTTTTG
>CAZZFC010000064.1:0-5824 GCA_964653325.1 uncultured Candidatus Saccharibacteria bacterium
ATCCACAAACCGTCAATTTGGATATTTAATTGATCCTTAAAAAAGATTAATTTTTCAATGGCGGATTGTTCGGTATTTAAAGATTCAAATTGTTCCGGTGTGTTATGTTTTGCTTTTATTAAGGTTTTTTGACTGAAATTCCAAAGGATATCTAACTGCGTTTTATTGATTGATTCATAAGTTATGTTGTCTCGTTTCGCAAATTGATTTATTTTTCGTCGAATGGATTCATGTTTTTTTCCTTTAAGAGAAAAAATTTCTGAGATTGAATAAATATAATCGGCATTGTTCCGATCTTTAATTGCTCCTTTAAGGGAATAGGGGTACATATCAATCACGATTTGTTTAGGTAGAATTTGTTGTTGAATATCATCATGATTTTTTGAGCATAATAATAAGAGATTAATCGATTGGCTACTCCCGATTGTTTGTTGGTTAATAAGGTAACCATCACCGACTTGTGAAATATAAGTATCGTTTTCGGTGTCAATACTAAATAGATTAGTAAAATTTAAAGCTGATCCGTTATTGTTACTGTTTAGATTAACTTTATCAATAGATGATTTATGACTTAGTGAGAGAAGTGTTTTTTGGGGATATTTTGGAATTAAAGTTTCTATATTCTTAATAGTATATGATGAATTATACAGACGCTATCAAGTCAGAAGGGTATAATTAATATATGAGTTTGCAGCCACGATTAATCTCTAGTATTAAACATGATCATGTGGCAATCATGCGCGCCGATTGGGGGCTTACCCAAAAAATTATTACAGGTGAAAAGACAATCGAAACGCGTTGGTATAAAACCAAAGCCATCCCTTGGGATCGGATATATCCCGGAGAGTTAGTGTATTTTAAAGATAGTGGTATGCCGGTTACCGTGGTCGGAATAGTTTCTAGAGTTGAGCAATTTTCCGATTTAACCGAAACAGATGTGATTGATCTATTAACCAAGCTTGCTAAACCTGACGGACTTGGGATCGATTCTGGAAGTATCAAGAAGTTTTTCCATTTATTCAAAGACAAAAAGTATTGTATTGCGATCTATTTAAAGGATATTAAAAAAATTGAACCATTTGAAATAAATAAACAAGGGTTTGGGATGCAAGCGGCTTGGTTGATGGTAGAAACAATCGAAAAGGTGAAGACACCTATTGCTAAATAATTAAATTTCCGTCAAGATTAGATTGTGATAAAAAACAAAGGCTTTACATTAATTGAACTGTTAATTGTTATGGCATTAATTGGAATGTTGGCCACAATCTTAATCCCTCAAATGAAAAATTTTAATAAACGCCAAATATTAGCAAGTGTTTCATCCGAGTTAGTTTTTGAGATCCAAGGTACCCAAACCATGGCAGCCAGTGGAGTTCAGGGAAATACGGTAGAAGTTCGAAGTTATCGCTTTGCCTTTGTTCGTCAACCGACTGATGGCGCTAATTATTACCGGGGTTATTCACTGTCAGCGATGGATGAAAATGGATTTGAAATTACTCCGACCCTTAAGACGCAAATCTTTGATTGCCCGGTATGTATTATTTCGACCCAAGCAAGTTTTAATTATGAAGTTCCAACCGGAAGAGTAAACAATTTGATCGGGAATGAATTTTTATTTAATGTGTGTCATCCTGAACAAGGCCAGTATCAAATAACATTAGATGTAAATGGACGGGTATTTAAAAGTAATTATATAACCGGAAGTTGCAACTGTCAGCGAAGTTGTAATTAATTGTTCTTCAATCCAAAGATTGTGCGAATTAAGGCTTTATAGTTATAGTCAAAATCACCAAATACTTGTTGATTTTGTATGCTGTAATCGGGGATGATGGGTGTATCACTGATTTGGGAAATATATTCTTGAAGTTGTAGAAAGCTTAGTTCCTGGGGAAATGAATCTAAATTAGAGACAGTATAATATTCTTTATCAAATTCGGTTGGATTGGTTAACCGAGTATATAGGAAATAATCAGTTCCGTTTGTGACATAATCATAATCCATACCATATGGCGTGGTAGGTACGGAAGACAAATAATCGTTAAGACTTAAAGTAATTAATCTATCAGGATACTGATTGTTATCGATGGCATATAATTCTAATCCGGTTTGAATTTGAGCCATATCACTACGAATTGTTGAGTCTTGGGATGAGTTAATGTTATTTAGCATTAGTTGTCCGATAATATCTTCGAGTGGTTGAGCATCCGTTGGTGCAACAATATTTTGTGCTTCATTTAGTTTAGATATTTCCCAACCAATATTAAAATCCATTCCGATTGCATTTGGTGTTAACATCCCAAATCCTGAGAATCCGAGATCTCCACTAGAGAGTTCCTCTGAAGGTATCGTCGTTTTTAAAGAATATGTTAGTCGAATCGGAATAAAACGATTTTTATCAACCCAAACACTTAGATCCATGGAGTCGACATAACCTAAAGCTTTTTCGATTTCGGTAATTTCGGTATCTGTGATTGGCGTATAATCTGCAGTTATACTAGGTAATTCCTCGTTCATGAATGCAATTAAATCAGAAACCACGGGGATTAATTCAGTGCCGGATTTATTGAACTGTATTTTGTACGTTTGTAAATTATTGATTGCTTCTTCACCTGCAGGTTTTATATATTGATGATAATCATGTTTCGGTAAGAAATTGTTAATAAATTTTTCACTTAATGGCGTAAGTTTAGTTTCAAAATCTGTTTGCCAACTAACCGATGGAGTATTTTCAAAACTAAACGAATCTTGTGGTACATAGGCACTTAGATCCATCACATACCATTGATTAACTAAATCATTATAAGCAATGGGTAGCCCTAGCATTTGGTAAACCATTTCGGGAAAACTTTTAATGTTCGCGTAAATTTTATTATCAAGTGAGGTTAATTCAATTTGCGATTGGAATGGTAAACTCGCGCCATATGATGCGTAAAGTGAAATTGTTTGATTTACTTTTGGAGAAGAAGGAACGGATAAATCAATTGGACCGTCCATCCGAAATCCAAAACGAACCGCGTCAATATCTAAAACACTATTAACTCCGGAAACTGTACCTTCAATAAATGCTTTTTGTGTATATGTTGTTAAATTTGTATTTTGACTACTGTTATAAATACTCATTAGAACTTGATCAAGATTGCGTGGAACTGGAAGTTTAGCCAATACAGAATTGATACTAAGGCGAATATTAATTGGTACGAATGAAAAGGTTTCGGGCATATAGGCAATTGCAAATGGAGTTGCAATTAAAAGTCCAAAGAAAAGTACGACACAAAAAACTATTACTAAAATTTTAGGAGCAGAGGAGGGTTTTTTAGGAGGTATTAATGGATTATTATCAGTGATCGGAATTTGTTTATTGGTCAGATTAATACTCATACTTTAAATAATATATCACAAAAATTATAATTTTGTGAATTCCAGAACGAGGTATCGAGGATAATCGCTGTATTTTTTAATAAAGCTCTGGTTAAGTGAATTAGACGGTCGAAACCGACACTCATTTAAATATGTTAACTGGAAATTGTTATTAAATCCGGTTTGGATATAGTCATCAAGTGTCCAATGATAATCCTGAAATGTAAAACTATATTGGTCTTGATGCGTATTTGAGATATATTCTGCAGCTGTTTCATAATAACTATTAAATTTTGTTTTAACGTTTGGTTTATTAATAAAATATTTAAGCATATAATTGTCAAAACAAGGGTGAATTGTTCCAATGATAAAACGCCCATTATTTTTTAACATATTGTAGGCATTTTTGAATGTATTAATAAATTTATTTTTTGAATTAAGGCAGACAAATAGCATGTTCGCAAGGACGATATCACTATCAAGTAATATTGGATTTATTTTCTCTAACTTTTTTGCGACATCTAATTGAATATATTGGAAGTTAGGATATTTTATCGTTGCTAATTCAAGCATACTTGAAGAAATATCTAATCCAATATATGCGTTGGAATTGATGTTAAGGATGTCGATGAGATCTCCCTTACCACAACCTAAATCAATTAATTTAGAATAGTGGGTCATACCAATTCGTTGTTTTAATACTGGAAATAAACTATAAAATTTATTAGGTTTTTGATAAAAGAGATCGGCTGATTTGCCGTAATATTCCTTCATTTGATTCTGTATGTGAACACAAATATTACCATATTAAATGTATAAATTGTACATATCGAGTATAATTTATTTATTAGTAAAGTAAAGGAGGTGTTACATAATGAATATATATTTCACTGCATCTATTCATGCGAAACAAACTGATCCAACAATTGACGAATCGTACCGCTCAATTGTGGCTAAATTAAACGAATTGGGTTATAAAGTTGAATCTGATCATGTACTAAATTTTGATCAAGAGTTCATGGAAACAATTGATGACGAACATCGCGTTCGATTTTATCGAAAAGTCTTAGAAATGATCAATAAAGCAGATATTGTTATTGCTGAAATGACCTATGCGAGTGCAAGTATTGGACACGAAGTAAGTGTTGCTTTAGAGAAAAACAAACCGGTTTTGATTCTTTGTCGAAAAGGACATATTCCGAACGTTTATCCAGCATTAAAGGATAAATATAACTTAAGTATTGTTGAATACAAAAATGATTTAGAACTTACAGGCTTACTGGGAGAGGAATTATTAGGTTTAAAAGAAGGGGAAGATATTCGCTTCAACTTTTTGATTCCAGCCAGTATGGTGGATTATCTAGAGTGGGTATCGCGTAATCGACGGATTCCAAAATCAGTATTTTTACGCGATCTGATTAAGCACGAAATTGAAAAAGACGACGAATACTTAAACCGATAATTTGCTAATAATTTATTATTATGGCAAAAATCGGTTAATGGATTTGTGGTTATATTATAAATTAATTGAATGATTACTCATGAAATTGCGATTCAAAAAGTCGATGAGTTAATTAGTAACCCAAATTTGGTAAAGCATTGCTTGGCAGTTGAGGCGGCGATGAGGGCATATGCTGATTATTTTAAAGTATCGACTAACGAAAAGGAACAATGGGCAATTGCAGGTTTAATCCATGATGCGGATTGGGAACGATATCCCCAGCAGCATCCGCAAGTAATAATCCGCTGGCTAAAAGAACTAAATGAAAGTGAAGATTTGCAAAACGCAATTGCAGCTCATGGATTTAATTTTAATGTGGAAGCAAAAACTTTGATGGCCAAAACCCTTCGCGCGGTGGATGAGTTAACTGGCTTAATTGTTGCCGTAACTCTAGTCCGTGAATCTAAAAAATTAGCGGATATCAACGTGGAGTCAGTGCTTAAAAAATGGCATGTAGCTGGCTTTGCGAAAGGAGTAAAGCGGGAAGATATTGAAAAAGGTGCTGCGGAAATAGGGGTATCCTTAAATGAGCACATCCAAATCGTAATAAAAGCGATGCAGGAAACTGCCGGCGATTTAGATTTATAATTTCCTTGACGGAATCCTCAAATCATTTTATGCTTAGTTCATCTAATGAATATTTGTTACAGAAAAGTTAATGGTTTTACCTTAATTGAGATTACAATGGTCATTGCTATAATTGGAATTCTTGCGGCAGTAGTACTAGCAACAGTTGATCCAACTGGTGTAATGAAAAAAGGGCGAGATAGTCAGCGAAAAACTGATATTTCGGAAATTGCCCGAGCGATTAATAATTACGCCACTTCAAATAAAGGCCAACCTCCCCAAGGTTCTGATGGTCCTTTTGTGGTAGGGGCGAATCAGTACACGACTGACTATAGTTATAACGCATCATTTTTAAATATATTAAAAACCGGAAAATTTTTGCAAACGATCCCAACTGAA
>CAZZFC010000065.1:0-5790 GCA_964653325.1 uncultured Candidatus Saccharibacteria bacterium
TAGAAGGTGTTTATTCAAGAATGGCCTTGGTCTTAATTTGTTTAATGGTAAAAAAGAAGCAATCCCCAATTTTGATTTGATTATTGGAGACCTAAGAAATTATTCTGAAATTGAATCCGCGGTACAAAAAATACAACCCGATGCGGTAATTCACTTCGCTGCGATGAAAGCGGCCGGTGAATCGATGTTTATTCCGGAAGATTACTATGAAAATAATGTTGGTGGATCTGCTAATTTATTTAAGGCGTTAATAAAAAATAACGTACGAAAATTGGTATTCTCATCAACGGCATCCCTTTATGGAACGCCTCAAAAGTTACCTATCAAAGAAGAAGATATTCCCCAAACCGAAAATACCTACGGTCATTCGAAACTATTAATTGAAGAGATGCTTGCTTGGATGGGAAAGTTGAATCGATTTGATTCAATCAGACTTAGATATTTTAATGCAGCCGGAGCAATGGAAGATGGTTCGATGGGTGAGGATACCAAAGTATTTAATAATGTGATTCCGATATTATTACATGATGTTTGTATTCAGAAAAAGGAATTTAGTCTATTTGGGGATGATTATGATACCCCCGATGGTACTTGTATTAGGGATTATGTGCATGTAATGGATTTAGCAAGCGCTCATATTAAAGCATTAAAATACTTAGAGAATTTCTCAGGGAGTGATTGTATTAATATCGGTACAGGACAAGGCTATTCACTATTAGAGCTTGTTTCTATGGTAAAAAAGGCTACTGGAATAGATTTTCCGGTTAATATTAAACCACGCCGAGTTGGTGATCCTTCAACTGTTTATGCTGACAATTCTAAAGCAAAAGAGGTACTAGGGTGGACACCGAAATATGGTTTGGTTGACATTGTTGAATCCGCTTGGAAATGGCATTCTACCCATCCCAATGGATACCAAGCATGAGAAATTAATTGCCTATTTTGCAATTGTTTTATCAATAGGAATCGGTTTAATAATAATATTTATTACATCAAGATCGGGAATTGGTGTATCTCCAGATTCCGTTTCATATATTGTTGCAGCGCGAGATTTATTTAAGGTCGAATTTCTTAAAGATTATATTAACTGGCCACCGCTATTCCCATTAATTTTGGGGATAATTAACAAAATAGGTATTGATCCACTGATTAGCAGTAGGTATCTAAATGCAATTTGTATGAGTGGGATTATATATTTGGGTTATCAGTATTTAAAACTTCTGAAATTAAAAACTTATAGTATTGGATTGGGGTTGTTATTGTTGTTTTTTAGTTATCCACTTTTGTATTGCAGCATTCACTTATGGACTGAGCCACTATTTGTGTTTTGGACGATGTTAATATTTTATTCCGGGATTAAATATTTACAGACACTAGGTTGGAGATGGTTAATTTTATTAATTGCAGCCACGGCTTTAACCACTCTAACAAGATATACCGGGATTATATATATGTGTGTGGGATTAAGCTCAATTATTTTTTCGAGTCAATCATTAAGAAGTAAATGGACTGCCGGTATTATTTACGTAATAACGAGTTTAATCCCTATTGGAATATGGTTTATACGGAACTATTTAACATATAATCTTTTTAGAGAATTTTTTGGTTTTTCTCAGCAAACTATTTGGGATAATATTCAACAAACTTATGCAACAATTGTTAAATGGTTTGTACCGATCCCGTTTAGTTATATTGTTCCATCTTTAATTGTATTTGGGATTGGGGGATTGCTATTATTTGTTTTTAGTAAGCGTAATTACTTAGGGAAAAATCAAATATGGTTAATGGAAAGTCCCGAATTAAAAATTAATATTATCTTTGTTGGAATCTATTTATTGTACTTAATCCTATTTGTCTCACGGGAAGCAATTGATGTAATTGGAGATCGATATTTAATTGCGGTATTTATTCCAATCGTAGTGATTATTACCATATACATAAATCAATTTTTGAGTGTAATAACAAAAAGAATAATTCCAATAACAATAATATTATTTATTTTTGAGATAGCTTATTTTTCAATACGATTTACCAGATTGTCTTTAACTACGATTAATTCGGACATTCGAAACTATACATCAGAAAGCTGGCAGAATTCATCAACAATAAATTACCTGAAATCAACCACAGATATTTCTGGTTTATATTTATCGAATAATGTTTTCCCAGTTAAGGTAAACACGTTGATTCGTCCGATTGCTAGCCCACGTAAGTATTATTATAATTCGAATACATCCACCGAAGACTTGAAGGTTATAAAAGATAAATTAACCCAACAAAGTTTAGCTAAATTAATTTGGTTTATAAATGGAGATATTGCAAGCAATTACTATTCATTAGATGAATTAAAAACTAAATTTAATTTCATTGGGGAAATTAAATTGGATGATGGGATAATATATACTATTAAAAATCAATAAATGATTATGAATTTATCAATTATTTTTCCAGCATTAAATGAAGCAGCAAGAATTGAAAATACGTTAATTTCTTATGCTGAATTATTCGGACCAAAAATTCCATTGATCATTATCGATAACGGATCAATTGACAATACTAAGGAATTAGTCGAAAAATTACAAATAAAATATTCCTGGATTGAATATTTTTATTATGACCATGCGCTAGGAAAAGGTGGTGCAGTGTATGAGGGATTTAATAAAGTTAATACAGAGTATGTGGGATTTACTGATTGTGACGGCGCAATCAAATCGGAAGAATTTCAAAAATTAGTTGATCGAATTAATGATAGCGATTTAATAATTGCTTCACGATGGATAAAAGGAGCCAGTATATTAATTCCGCAATCATTTTTAAGAGTAATTTCCGGTCGGATTTTTAATTTATTAGTGAATTTATTATTTGGGTTAAATATTAAAGACACACAATGTGGTGCGAAGATTATTCGGAAAGCAGTTTTTAATAATATTAAAGAGGACTTGGCGATTAAACGTTGGGCATTTGATGTTGATCTATTAGTTCATGTAAAAAAAGTAGGTTTTAAGATTATTGAAATTCCGATTAATTGGGAAAATCATAAAGGATCAAAATCGGCAAGTTATAAATCGCTCATATCTGCTGTAAGTGATATTATTATGATTAAATTTAAGATATGAAAGCAATCATACCAATTGGCGGGCGGGGAACTCGAATGCGTCCGATTACATTTTCACAGAACAAACATTTTATACCAGTGGGAAATAAAATGCTGATTGAATACCCCATTCAAACTATTGTCGATGCCGGAATTCACGAAATTGCCATTACGTATAATCCTGGTCAATTAAAATACGCACAAGATTTATTAGGGAATGGTTCTCGTTGGGGGGTACGTCTAACATATATTCTTCAAGAAGAACCACTTGGTTTAGCCAATATTTATCAGGTTTGTGAGGAGTGGGTGGGCGGGGATTCGTTTGTGCTTCACTTGGGCGATAATATTTTTACAGCAGGAATAAAAGATCTCGTTGAATATTTTCAAGCGTATAAACCGAATGGTTTAATCGCGATGGTACACCACCCGGAAAATACTCGGTTAGGCGTACCTTATTTTGACGGTAATGGGAGATTAACTCAATATGTAGAGAAACCACAAAATCCCCCACATGATTTTGCAATTCCAGGTTTATATTTTATGGATCAAAACGGTTATAAATGTTTTCACAGCGATGACAAATTAAAACCTTCAGCCCGAGGAGAGTATGAAATCCCGGACGCATACCAGTGGTTGATTAATCATGATTATCGAATTGATGTAAGGGAATATAAGGGAAAGTGGTTAGATCCAGGGAAGTTTGGTGACTGGTTGGAAACAAATCAATATTTATTAGATGTAAATACGTCACATTCCATTACCTCAGCAATTGATGCTTCAGGGAAGATTGAGGGAAGAGTAATGATTGGTAATGATTGTCAAATAAAAAATACAATAATTCGAGGTCCGGTTAATATCGGTAATAATGTGATAATTGAAGATTCTTTTATTGGGCCTTATACATCGATTTATCATAAATGTAATCTAAAAAAGTGTCGAATCGAAAATAGTGTTTTAATGGAAGAAGTACAGATTGATAATATTGTAAAACCAATCGATACGAGTTTAATTGGACCAGGCAGTAAAATTAATTCGAATAATTCCGGCAATACAATTAAAGTATTTTTAGGTGAACTAAGTGAAATAAGTTTATGAAATTAATCGTAACTGGTGGTGCAGGTTTTATTGGTTCAAACTTTATTCGTTATTGGATAGCAAAATATCCATCTGATCAAATTATCAATATCGATAAATTAACTTATTCGGGTAATTTAGAAAATCTACTTGATATCGAAAACAATCCTAATTATAAATTTATTAAAGGAGATATTTGTGACCCAGAAACATATATTGACCAAATCAATGGAGTAGATATCATTGTACATTTCGCGGCGGAATCACATGTTGATCGATCTTTATATGCGGCTCAAGATTTTTTTCATACAAATGTGATTGGTACTCAAGTATTGTGCGAAGTCGCTGTAAAAAATAATATTAAACGTTTTCACTATATTGGAACCGACGAGGTTTTTGGTGCTTTACCGCTTGATTCAACGGAAAGATTCAAAGAGACAACGAAATTTGATCCCCGTAATCAGTATTCCGCAAGTAAAGCATCGGCTGAACATGTCGTTCAGTCATATTTCCATACCCATAATTTGCCAATTACAATCACCAATTGTACCAATAATTTTGGTCCGTATCAGTATCCAGAAAAGTTTATCCCACTAATTATTACAAATTTAATTGAAGGGAAAACGATTCCGCTATATGGAGATGGGTTATATGTCCGTGATTGGTTGTACGTAATTGATCATTGTCGGGCGATCGATTTGGTTCTGAATAAAGGGGTAATTGGCGAATCATATCTAGTTGGAGCACAGCATGAAGAAATCAATAATCTGACATTAATTCATAAGATTTTATCGATTATGAGTAAAAGTGAAAATAGTATTGAGTATGTAAAAGATCGCCCGGCGCACGATCGTCGTTATGCAGTAAATTGGGACAAAATTAGTCAACTCGGATGGAAACCACAATATGATTTAGATACTTGTCTTACGAATACAATTGAGTGGTATACCGAAAATGAGAATTGGTGGAAACGAATTAAGAGTGGTGAATATAAAAATTATTATCAAGACAATTATCAAAACCGATAACAGATGAACAGTGAAACATTAATCAATCAAGTAAAATCAGTAAAGAGCTTTGAAATACAACCGGTTGGTAATATATCAATTGATCAAGTTTATCTAAAAAATTTAAAAACTAATATTGATGGGCGGGGAGATTTGACCGAATTATGGAGTCAACCTTGGAGTGATAAAGAACCAATTGCATCCGAGATTAAACATGTTTATTTTAATACAACTCATGAAGGAATTATTAAAGCCTGGCATGCACATGAATTTACTCAATCACAGTACGCCTGCGTACAAGGGGAAATACAAGTAGTATTAATTGATGCTCGAAATGATTCCAAAACATTTAGTCATGTCAATCAATTCATTATTGGGACACAAAACCGAGTTTAATTGTAATTCCACCTGGAGTAATAAAGGGGTGGAAATCATTACATGGAGATTCCCTGATTATAAATTTGCTTACGAGTGCGGATATCACTGATAATTATAAAATTCCCTGGAATAGTGTTTTAATAGATATTTGGGAACCTCATTTGGGTTAATTTTTATGGCTAATCAAGCACAAGTTTCGCACATGATAATAATTTAGAGTAAGATTAATTAGAGACA
>CAZZFC010000066.1:0-5751 GCA_964653325.1 uncultured Candidatus Saccharibacteria bacterium
ACTCCAGTAATTGGATGGTCTTTAACGGCATTAAAGGCTCCTTCCCATAGGCACAATCGTACTAATTCAGTTCCGCCTGGCCGGATCCAGGGATTTATATTTTTAGGTGTAAAGTGAGAAATTTGGGTTAGGAAGATAATAAAAAGTAAACAAATTCCAACAATAAAATACTGCATTAATTTATTAAGTAGAGCCTCTTTAACAATTCGACTTACAAAGATAACAATGATTCCACCAAATAAACCAATCCAACCGCCTTGTGAATCCGTCGCAAAAAAAGCTACAGTCAGGGTAAGCGTTATCAAATAATAAGGATATTTATAAAACTTATGTTTATATGAGGCGACGAAAATTAATAACATCGGACCAACAACCATTGCCAGTTGATTACCGATGTTATAAAAGCCGTGAGCTCGATTGGATTGATCGGGTGTGACAATTCCAATCTGGAAAAAATACTGTAAAATCCCCAAAATCGAAACCCAAATTGCCGCAAAAAACATTGAGATAAGAATAATTCTGGGAAAATTGAAGTTACGGATTTTGGAAAGGATTTTTACCGAAGATTGTTTTTGTTGCCAGTAACGAATATAGGTATCAGTAAAAATATAATAAAACATGATCGGTTCAATGAAGAATGCTCGAAAACGACCCAAGCTAGCAATCCAGTCGTTACTGATTATAGTTGAAATTAAACCGGACAGTAAAAACACAATAATAATCCAGTCGAATTTGGTGTGAGCAATAGAAAAAGATCTGTTTTTAATTTTGTCAATGAACCAAATCAAACTGGTAAGAATAACCATGACTTCAATAATGGTTGAGGGGGAATATCCAAAAATTTTGAAACGTAATGGATATAGTGGAGCCGTAATAAGGGTGATGGCAATTAAGGAAGTCAGTAATTGTGAGTAATTTAGAAAGGGGAGGGTTTTTTTCATATTACATTGATTATAAGGCCGAATGCTTTTAACGTATCTGGGTGATTGATCATGTATTAATTTTAGCAAATAACTATTTGAACTTAATTAGTGTAAAATAAGATCCAAATGTATTTTTCTTTTATTATTCCAGCTCTTAATGAAGAGGCTTATATTGCAGGTTGTGTTGATTCAATTGTCAAACAAGAAGGAAACGATTTTGAAGTAATTGTCGTTGATAATGGCAGTACGGATGATACTACCAAAATTGCCAAATCCCATGGTGCGAAAGTTATTCACGAATTGGAAAAAGGAATCAGCTTTGCACGCAATGCCGGAGTAAAAGCTGCGGTTGGTGATATTTTATGTTTTATTGATGCAGATGGGTTGCTTTCGAAGGACTGGTTGAAACACGCCAGAAAAGCATTGAATAATCCGACAGTTGATGCCGTTATTGGACTCGCAATTTACGCTAACGAAAACCCATTAAAAAAAATCTGGTTTAATACATATACGTTTGTGGCATATGGAGGGTTATTGTTTTCGAATACTTTTTTAAATATTCCTTTTTTGGGTGCGAATAATACAGCGGTACGGCGTGAAATATATCAGATGATTGGTGGGTTTGAAAATGTTGTTGGTGAAGATTATTGGTTAACTAAAAAATATTTAGCTTTACCTCAAAGGCAAAAAGTATTTGTTGCATTACCAATGATTACACAGTATTCGTCAAGAGGATTTGAAAAGTCAGGTTATTTAAAAACCCTATTTTTCTGGGGATATGGCGCGTTGTCTCGAAAATCGCAAAAAGGATATACTTACTGTAATAAAGACTTTAAAAAGTAATTATTGAATAATCATTTATTGCTATCTGGGCTTTAATTCACTACAATAAATTCAATGCAGATTAGTAAATTATCAAATTGGTATGAAACTATTTCGAGTAATGGGTTTTCCGAAGAAATAGGGCACGATAACTTAAGGAAAATCCGTGTCATAAATTCAGTTGGGTATATTTTAATAATTGCCCTTTTGATATTTATTTTTGAGGAAACGGTGATTTTGAACCGACCAGCCGTTGCCGCAATCGAAATAATCGTTTTATTGTTCGCAATTATGCTGATCAAATTCGAAAAACAAATAAATAATATTGAAATTATATGTAATTCGGCTGTTGGGACGGCGGTATTCGGTTTAATGGCAATTAATTTTACAACTACCATTGATAATACAAGTACGTATTGGTTTTATATGGGACCATTACTTGCTTTTTATATTTCTGGATTAAAGAAAGGGGTTCAATGGTCAGCTGTATTATTCAGTTGGTTACTAATCTTTTCTGTATTAGGATTTTTTAAAATTTATGGTCCACCAATTACATTGGAATATATGACGGATATCTTAACTTCTTTTGTAGTCCTAACTATCATTTCTTTTTTTTACGAATACACACGTTTTAAGGCGACGCAAGATTTAACCACAACCAATGATGAGATGAAGCGATTAATTTATATTGTTTCGCATGATTTACGAACTCCACTTACAGCTTTACGCGGATATTCGGCGCTATTAAAGGAAGATATTACGGCTCAAGATAAAACCGAAATCAGTACGGATATTGAACGGATTGAACTTATGGCAAACAATATGGGTAAAATGATTGATGATTTACTTAATTTAAGTCGGATTGGAAGACATTCAGAAGAAAAGGTGATCGTAAATACACGAGAGTTAGTTGATTTGATTATTAAAGAAAATGAACCATGCTTATTGGAACGTAAAATTCGGGTAGAGTTGGTTGAACCATTACCAAGGATATTAGTTAATCAACGAAAACTTGAAGAGGTGATGCGGAATCTGGTTTCGAACGCAATTAAATATATGGGACCATCAAAAGATCCACTTATTAAAATTGGGGTAGTTGATCGAACCGATGAGTATAATTTTTACATATTAGATCATGGCATTGGGATTGATAAAAAGGATTACGATAAACTATTTAATTTATTTTCACGCTTAACCACAATTGCTGAAGGATCGGGGATTGGGCTATCGATTGTAAAGGGTTTTGTTTCCGATATGGGTGGACGCGTTTGGATCGATTCGGAAGTAGGTAAAGGTAGTACATTTTGGTTCTCAATTCCTAAGGAAGAAACTCCCCAGGAAATTATATAATCAAAATCATGCTGGATCACGGGTATCAAACTTCTCAAAAAAATGTAAAAGGAACAAAAATTAATTTTGTTAAAACCGGCCAGGGTCCTGGTTTGATACTGATACATGGACTACGTAATAATTGGTATGGGTGGGGTCGACTAATTCCTTGTCTTGAAAAAGAATTTACCTTATATATCGTTGATCTCCCTGGTTTTGGTTGTTCTGGAAGGTTAGATAATTATTCAATTAAAATTGAGGCTGATTATGTAACGGCATTTGTAAAAACATTAAAACCACATCCAACAGGAATAATAGGTTTATCAATGGGTAGTTCGATTACGGCCGAGGTTGCTAAATCAATCGGAAATTCATTAAAAGGGATTGTACTTACCGGTCCAGTTCTTCGCGAAGGGAATACGGTTCCTTTATTAAGATCATTAAAATATTTGATGAAAACAATGGGTAGTAATCGAATTACCACATATTTGATGAAAAAGATTATGGATTATCGGGTTTCATCTTATACGATTGGTAAATATTTAAGTATGCATAAGTTTAATAAAGAATTGATTGATGAATATGGTCTTGAAGGTAGCAAGCAAATGCATGCGAAAGCATATGTTCAACTAGGCGTCTCAGTTAGCGAGTACAAATTATTGGAAACTGTGACCGATTACAAAAATCCAATTTTACTGATATACGGTAAATCCGACCGGGCTTCCAAACCTAAAATTGCACAGGAGAAAGTAGTTCCAGTTAATTCAAATGTATCGTGTGTGGTCATTGAAAAAGCCGGTCATTGGGTACCAGTGGAACAACCAGAGCAAACTGCGCAAACGATCATTAACTTTTTTCATTCTTTAATTTGAAATTTAGTAACTAATTCAACATGCGGAGTGTGTGGAAACATATCGATTGCCGTTATCTCACTGATTGAATAATTCTTAAGCAACTGTTTGGAATTTTCGGAAAATCTTTTATAATCACACGAAACATATATTAGTGTTTGGGGTTTTACTTCAAGTATAGAATTAATTACAGTTTGGCTTAAACCTGTACGCGGTGGATCTACAATTAATATATCCGGACGATATTCACCTAAATTAAAATTCTCACTTTTATCACAAATAAAGTTGATGGTGGTTTTGTTAAGGAGATTGCTTTGCTTGGCATCCAAAATTGCTTCTTGTACAGATTCGACCCCAATTACTTGTTTGGCTTTATTGGCTAAGGGAAAGCTAAAAAAGCCACTACCACAATATAAATCGACTACTGTTTGGTTTGAAATATCTCCAGACATATTTATGACAGTATCCATCAAGATCGGCGAGGTATAAGAATTGGTTTGAAAAAACGAATCCGGACTAATATAGTACTTAAATCCATTAATTGTTTCGGTAATATAGCCAGGTCCCGCGATAACTTGATTGGTTCCACCATGGGATGTGTCGGAAGTTGTTTCGTTAATTGCCCAGATTAAAGTTGTACTTTTAGTCAAGTCACTTAATTTTATAAGCTTGGATTTAATGTGATCCATTTCCGAATTATCAATTGGTTTACTGGTGACGATTGTAATCATTGACTGCCCAGATTGCATATAGCGAATAACCGCATAGCGTAGCAGTCCAATGAATTTTTTACGATCATAAAAACTTAACTCACAATGATTTACCCAATCGCGAACAATATGGAATAGATCTTCAATATGTGAATCGGCAATAAAACAGGTATGATCATCGATCACTTTCCACCATTTTCCTTTTTGGCGTAAACCGACTTTCCCTTCAAAATCAATCACGAAATCCATCCGGTTTCGGTAATGATTTGTTTTCGGTGAAGGAATAATTGCTTTACATTCAAATGGTATTTGATGGAGCTTAAGTGAAAAATTGATATCACTAAGCTTTTGGATTAATTGTTTGGCATACGGTATATGCGACCATCCACACGATCCACAAAGTTCCTTGTTTGGACATAGAGTTTCCATATATAGGAAAGGATACCACGATAAATATAAATTAAACTATGAGATTAAATATCGAAAAACTATGGGTATATAAAAAAGAAAGCCCAGCCGACGAATCGACTGGGCTCCTTCCGCTGTAAGGCGGAGATGATGTAGAGGTGCTTAGCCTCACCGAAGAGAAGAGCTCACTTAACTTTAGACTCGCGTCTTTGGGTCAAGTTACCTTGAGGGTTGAGACATCTTTCTCTTTGTAGAATCCAAGCACCACATTTATACTTTATTAATTAAAGTACAAGTGACGTACTTGGACTCCTTTGTGCTTTAAGCACCAATTACTTTTCAAAAGTGCAAGATGGTGTTTATATCAATAAGAACCATACCCGTCAATGAGCAGTATTGAATAAATGGCATATCGACATACTGTATAGGATAAACTGCTTGTTGATTTGTGTAGTATTCCTCAAGAGTGTGTCGATTAATAACTATAATATCAATGGAATTGTCGTCTATATGATCATAATTTTTGCTGAATCTCTTTTTTAAGGTAATATAAAAGTGAAATGCAAATCAATTATCCTTTGATTTCGTACATTACTGCTTTTGTGGGAACGATTATTTGTTTTTCAATTGCGATTTTACTACTTAGGCGAAAAGATAAAATCAAGGGAACTGGATATTTAATTGCGTGGATTGTAGTGCTAGGGCTTT
>CAZZFC010000067.1:0-5735 GCA_964653325.1 uncultured Candidatus Saccharibacteria bacterium
TGGGATTTCGCTTCTATCCACAATTCATCCGAGCATTTTTCATCATACACCGGTTCGGGCCTTCCTTTAATCTTACTTAAAGTTCACCCTGATCATGGATAGCTCACTCGGTTTCGGGCGTGCCCATAGTTGCTAACGGCTCAGTTAAAACCGCTTCCGAACGAATCGGAATCTTGGTTTCCCTACGCCTCCGAGAATAACTCTCTTAGACTTGCAACCATGGAGCAACTCACCGGGTTATGCTCCAAAAGACACGAAGTGGACTCAAGCTTACGCCTAAGTCGCCTTCTCTTTGATGACGTACAGTTTCAGGTACTATTTCACTCCCCTCACCGGGGTGCTTTTCACCGTTCCCTCACGGTACTTGTTCACTATCGGTCGGAAAACATATTTAGCCTTGGAGGGAGGTCCCCCCATCTTCACACGGGATTTCTCGTGTCCCATGCTACTCGCCCCCCTAGCTTGCGCCAGAGTTCGTCAGTAATCAGATCAAGATTTTCGCTTACGAGACGTTTGCTCTTTATAGTCCACCGTTCCAAGTGGTTCAGCTAATCAAGATCATTATTTTTCAACTGCAGGCTGCTTCCTTTTCGCTCGCCACTACTAAGGAAATCGCGATTTGCTTTATGTTCCTCTGGTTACTAAGATGGTTCAGTTAACCAGGTTCCCTCCGGACATCTATACAACCGTAAACGGCCGCTTTTGATGGACGGTACATAGGGTTTGCCTATGTGAGTTTCCTCATTCAGACATCTTCGGATCACAGCTCGCATGCCAGCTACCCGAAGCCTTTCGTGGGCTTGCTACGTCTTTCATCGGTGTTTTCCGCCAAGGCATTCACTGTACGCCCTAACGAATTTATTTGCTTTCCCAGAACGCAAAAACACTTAAAAAGTAAATTTTTGCATTTACTAGAAAAAAAAGATAACAAAAATATATTTTTTTAATGTTCTATACCGTTTCTTGCTGATTAATTATAATCAGCTTAGAAAGCGTTATACCCTGTGGGTATAGTTGGTTAACCACTTTTTAAGAAGTTTCCCAATTAGACATAAATGTAATTTATATCTAAACAAGGACCCTATTCTGGTGGAGCTGGGGAGATTCGCCATATCATCCGATATGGCAGTCCCGTCGCATGACTGGGACGAACTCCTGTCCATTTTCACCGTACCACTTCGTGGTGGAGCTGGGGAGATTCGAACTCCCGACCCCCGCGTTGCAAACGCGGTGCTCTAACCAACTGAGCTACAACCCCAATTAAAACTTAATTGGCATTCGGTAATACCCAAATTCGTAGCACTTCGGTAGCCAACTGCCTGTCCGCCTCTGGCGGAAGCTACAACCCCAGTAATGGTTGTTCCGCAATTTGCGGAGATGTTACATAAATAAAAAAAGTACGCTAATGTCGAAAGGCGCACTTACAATAATATTATTGATTTGTATTCAGTTTGGAAGAGGGCCGAAATTACGCGTCAGGATGGCCATTCCTAAATATTTGCTTTCCTCTCATTAGCGAGAATAATTCTATCACTGCTGTAATTAAAATGCAACGGATAAAAACGTCGGCTCAGGGTTTCCCCTGAGCCTGCAACCTTATACTTTCCACCGATACACACCAATACCGACACGATAACCGTCGAATTTCAATAACTTCTTTAACAGAAGCACCGGCCATCGGATCAATAGGAATCCCAGAAGTTCCACCACTCCCATACCGATTACGAACACAGGTTGAACGCGCAATAGATGAAACAAAGCTCGATACTTCAAGTGTCGATCGGTTTGGTAGCGTGTATGTTGATGTAACCATGCACGACCACTTACAGCGCCTGGGTGCCTGAATATCGCAGTGGCTTGGAATACCAGCCGCATTTTATATTTAAGCATCGTCAAGGCAATCGCGTTATCATCTCGTCCAACTTTCCACATCGACGAACTCATGATTTCATCGACGCATCTTCTTAGTGAGCTACTGCGGATTGCGGTAAACCCTCCTCCGATTACCGAAACCGTACCCAAAACACTTTGACCTCGGCGAAGCACTTGTGTTACTAACGAATAGAATGCCCGAACACTCGTGTTCAATAACTTACTAACCGTTGGGCAGGGTATCAATACAATGTTACCTGTTACGGCATCAATGCTCGTGTCTGATGCCAATGGCCGAACCAGTTCGGTAACACTATTACTATCAAGAACACAATCTGCGTCAAAAGAAATTATCACCTCGAATTCTCGCGCCAACGCAAATTTGATCATCCGCTCCAACTGGATAACCCGACCTTGATTCTGTCCATCGTTAAAAAACACAACTTCAATTCCGGGGTTTCCAGCAGTAAAATCACTTATCAGACTGGCAGTTCCATCGGTACTTCCATCGTTCGCAATCATAACTACCACACAACCGGGGTACTTTCGGATCGCAACCACCAGATGTTGTAACGATTGCTCGATAACAAGCTCCTCATTGAATGCCGAGCATACAATCGCTACGCTCGGCCAGGTTTGGGGTTCTCCTTTAAATGGGCGATATTTCAGCCCTAGGATTCCCCAAAACATAACCGACACAATTCCCAGGACAAACACCAGCCCCAGGTAGCCAACCAACAGAACAAACAGAATTGTAGTCACCTTAGCCTCCTAGCGGAAAATGGATTGTGAAAGTTCTAACTATGAATTATATATCTAACACATTGATTGTGTAAGAATCAAAGATATTACAAATTTTCGGCAACCGCCTGGGGAACTGGAGTGTCATCGATTTGCCAAAGATTTTTCACCCAATCTATTTCAAAATTCAACACATCTAGCAATAACTGTCGCAATTCCCCATCCTCTACTTGTTCAATCGCTATCTGATAATCGTGAGCTTGAACAAATGTCCATTTAATCGCCCTTTCTCTAGGAATTTTGGTATTCCCCGCTTTCAACCAATCATGTAAATTTTGATGAAAAAACATATTACTTTCAATCTGTTCAGTTAATCTCGCAATCAAAGCTGCGGCAGATGGTAATTGTACGGAATCGCCTGATTTCAAAAATACTCGGGCAGATTCAAAATCCTCATATAACTGAATATCTACCAAATCAGTCAACATTACTGAAGCTGCCTCAGTTTCATCTTGTACTCTATCAATCCCTAATTCTTGTTTCATCACCGCTGGGGTATCCCCTGTTGCAACCTCAGGAAGATCGTGAATTAATATAATTCGTTCAACTCTTTGTAATAATTCTGTTGGCAGATTCATTTGTCTAATCAAATCAATCGATCGTAATAAGTGATTACGTAATGTGTCAGTAATCATCCCCTCTGGATAGTCAGGATCCTGAAAACGTGGAACTTCAGTGGTTGCCTGCCAATAACCTTTTGTAACTAGATAATCGGTTGGATCTGGTGCGTAATTAACTTCCGGAAATGGATTAAACTCACAGGGAACAATTCCTAATCTATTTTGTAATCCTCGATCTTCACGATATGGCATCCATCTATTTTATCAACTTTATTCGTTCATTTTATCTGTATAATTTGTTTATCGATTCAAACCTGAGTCATGGAGGGAATTATGTGCACATTAAAGCAAAAGGTTCGACGCGTGGTGTGTGAAAAAATACACATTCATGTGTGGCAACTTGTTGAGACACGCTATCCCCGTCTTGGCGTGACTGTTCATCATTGGCAATGTCGGTTGTGTCCAGCAACCGACACAACTTCTGGGACTACGATCCCATACCAATGGATAGGTGCACCAACTTCAGGAGGAAAATATCATGCCACCGGATATTAGAAAATTCCTTCACGACAAGTTCAAACTCCACGCTTGGATACTTGACGATGAAGACCAACGACTTGTTGACCAAAAACAAACCAAGTCGAGTTGGGATTATTGGCATTATCACTGCCGATACTGCCGAAATAAGCTACGTGTACAAGAAGGACACACTTTACCAATTGATTTCTGAGAGAACCTGCCCGGAGCTTGCTCCGGGCACCGCAATATAATGCTAGAATTAAAATATGGATCAGTATCAGAAACCGAGTCTAATAACTATACTCTTGATACTCGTACTGTTAATTATTGTTTTTTACATTACCGGAATTCAAAATAACCTCACTCTTTTAGACAACGTAAATTTACTTTTCCACGAAGCTGGACATATGGTTTTTGGACTGATTGGCATTCAGTTTATTACTGTGCTAGGAGGCACTTTACTGCAGTTAATCATCCCAATTACTGTCATCTTTTATTTCTTTTCTAATAGTAATAGCTTAGGCGCTCAAGCCGGACTGTTTTGGCTGGGGGAAAATATTGTGAATGTCGCACGCTATATGGCGGATGCTAATGTCAAACTCATTCCCCTAATTGGTGATGGTCATGACTGGGAATATTTACTAACGCAAATGAATATTTTATCTTCAGCCGAAACACTTGGCGGTATTTTACGAATTATCGGTGTAATCATAATGATTGTTGTGATTTTGCGAATGGGGTATCAGATTATTTGGGAGATTAGACTATCGAAAACAAAACCCGTTCGATAATTTCCTCCGTTGACGTAGCGTATTTACTTATGATATCTTGGTCCAAGAATGCTTGTATTCACTTCGTTTTCTAAATCAAATTTTTACTTACGGTCTACCTTTTCAACCTTCGTACTAAACCAAAAACAAACTCCGATTAATCCATTCTTAAATTTTGAATACAACCTATCTGGGACCGTGGATAAGGATTTAATCCGAATCGCCAACAATACCATGATCAAAAAATGTGGGCAGTTATGGGTATTTGGATCGGTTAGTGATGGAGTTTTGATGGAAATCTATCTTGCTCAAAAACAAGGGAAGAAAGTTCACTATTTTATTGCCAAAGATGATAAATTTAATGAAATTTCCAAATCTGATGTAACTCTAGAAAACGTATCTCCTTGGATGTGGGAGTATGTGTTAGCCAACAAATCACTCGAAAGATGGCATCCACGTTTAAGATTTAATAAAATTTATCCTTTGGTTTATCCGGCTTATTCTAAAAGAAATTTTTATTTGCAGATGCATATTAGCCAATTTTGTCTTGAGAAACATTATGTTCCCCTCAATCCCTTTATGCTTTTTCGCTATTTCTTGGGTGATACGGTTAAGCGTGAATTAGTTTATCAGGCAAATGAAGATATTGTTCAATCATCGAACGAACTTTGGACTTTTGGCGAAATTGCCGATGGCGTTATGGATGAAATAATCACGGCGAAAAAGGAAAGAATCAAAGTAAAATATTTTAAGATTTCACAAACTAATCCAGTAAGATTTCGACAAATCCCCACTCAACAAGTTGTGTTTGAAAAGGCCGAATTAGAAAAATACCGAAATGAACTTTAGTCATATACAAGGGAAGCTATCCTCAACAATGGAAGTAAATCAGCAGCTACAAGACCACCCTTGTTTTTTATTTAGAATTTAATTACCGAAAATAACATAAGAATCTCTCTTATTAATATGATGTAAAATGTGAAAATATGGATGTTATCCCTACTTTTTCGATAATCATTCCCACATTTAATCGAGCATATATTCTGAGTAAGGCAATCCAAAGTGTCCTAGATCAAACAATTACAACCGATTTGGAAATTATTGTGGTTGATGATGGCTCGATCGATAATACCCAACAGATAATTAAAAGATTTAACGATAATCGAATCAAGTATATTTATCAACCGAATCAAGGTCCTTCCGCTGCCCGTAA
>CAZZFC010000068.1:0-5713 GCA_964653325.1 uncultured Candidatus Saccharibacteria bacterium
CAAAAGCTTTTATACAATCACACCTCACAAGATACCAAGGGAATGGTTTGGATTTCAATCGGCAATATATCATTAACCACTGGTGATCATTATGTAATGGTTACAAAACAAGAGACTAGCTATGCGGCATTCTCATTCACTAGTATCAAACTAGTACCCGCAAAGTAAGTTTAGGTAATTTTTCTCAGAGCTTTTTAACTAAATCGATATTTCGATCTTGATATTTATGTTTCTTATAGAAATAATAGGCATCGACATTGGGTGCAAATACCTCAATATTTACCTTAAAGCATTTTTTCATTTTGAAATATTTTTCCATTTTACCTAACATCTTTGAACCATAACCCAAACCACGATAACATTCAGTAACAAACAGATCAGCAACTCGACCCATTCGATGCGGTTTGCAATCCAATTCGTTATTTTTTATTCCTGCATCGAAGATAACTCCGGCGATAAATCCGCAAACCTTTTTATCAATTTCTAAAACATATAGTATTCCATTTTTTGTTTTAACATTTTGCAACATCTTGTTGAAAAATAACGGACCGTAATTATCTGGAACTAGTAATAAATCCAAAACGGTTTTGTCACTGTTTTTTATATAATCTCCAAATTCAAAAAAAAGTTCAATTAATCTTCTTCGATCTTTCGATTCATACTCACGGATTTGATAGTTTGGCATATTTGTTTAGTTTTGTTAACTTATGAGCCTAAACGCCCAATCCTTTGCATGTTCAAGTTCACCATCTTTTAATGGTCCCTTGGTCCCGGTGACGTAAAATCCTTCAGCTGGAGCAACTAAATTCCCACCCTTTTTTACAAGCCCTTTCGCGATTGGTTCTGCTGCATATCCAAATATTCGTACCATTATATTTAAAATCTTATTATTAATATCTGTCACGGATACGCGGGTGTCAAACGTTGCAACATTCATCCCAACTAATTTTTGATCTGGCAGTGATTTGATTAAATTAGTAATTGCCTTTGTTGGTCGAAATGCCCGAGTCGGCGAACCAACAATTAAAAGTTCAATTCCATCTAATTGTTCAGTTTTAAATTGATTTACCCGTGCGACTTCTACCTGATGTTGTTGTAGCAACGTTTTTTTGGATAGAGTACGCTACTTTTTCAGTATTCCCAAAGTATGAATCGTAAATTATTAATATTTTCATATAATAAATTTTATTATAATTAACCCAAAACAGCGATCATTGATCGAAAATCGAACTAAAAAGATAAATACAAAATTATTGTAAATTAATCCCTTGGTTCAATACCTTTTTGCTTAATTATTTGGATATTTTGATTTTCAACGTTTAATTCAATATAACCACAATCTTCAATTTTAAAATCTCGATGATACTCGATTTGCCTTAAGACAGTTTTTATTGGGCCACCATGTGTAATAATCGCAACAACTTTTTGTGATTCTTTGGCTATTTGATAAATCGAATTTAAAATTCGCATTTCAAAACTATCATTTGGTTCCGCACCTTCAATGGTATTTTTATAATCTTTTAACTGTTCGACTAATTCTGGAAATTTTTCTTTTGCTTTACTTTTTACCATTGCGGTTAAAATCCCGTACTGATTCCGCTCCCGCAAATCAGTAACTACTTCCATTTCACAATAAAAATTATTTACGATCATTTGAGCCGTTTCGATCGCACGAATCTTAGTACTCACATATACTTTTTCAATTCCCTTGTCGGATAAATTCTCGGTTAAAATCATTGATTGTTGTTTCCCAACCTCGGTTAGGTGATCGTCATAATCACCACCATACCGATCCTCAATATCCCCAGTTGTCTGCCCATGACGACACATAAATATTTTCATTAACTAATTATATCAATTGACTATCATATGCATATATTTACCAACTGTAGTGAATTTAATTAGTAATTACTCTTCCTTTAAAAGCTTTGCTATCAACCAATCCATTCACATTACGTGAATATCCATAAATATTTGTTTTACAAAACCCCGAGTCCCTTTTGTATAAGGGATTCTGGTTTAGTGCGACTTATCGAGCTAAAGTGGAGATATGTGGTTGACAAGATACAAAAAATTATATTAACATGAAACCATAATGCGGCGTGGGTTTACACTTATTGAATTACTAATTGTGATTGTAATCCTCGGAATTTTAGCGGGGGTAGTAGTAATTGTAATTAATCCAACCCGACAACAAAACCGCGCGAAAGACGCTATTATCAAATCAACTCTAATTAAAATAAGCATGGTTTTAGTTAGCGACTTTGCGGCATCAAATCGAGATCCTACCTGGGCACAATTTAGAGATGACGTGGCTAATTTAATTCCCTGTAGTGATGCTTCTGTCAATGGCACTGGCTTAGGGAATTCCTTTATTATGAACGGAATTGAAGCAAACTGGAAAAGCGTAAATTATTGTACTGATGGAGGATTTTACCTATACATGTGGGCTGGTCAACCAATTTGTGTTGGTACGTATGGATTCATGGGAGATTGGTACGCGGTAAATCGTGAGGGTAAAGTTAAAATAGCAAACGCAACCACTAACCCAGGACAAAGCATGTATCATATGTGCCAAGATCTTGCTTCATTCATCGACGCGGATTAAATCTGGTATTAATTAATAAATTACAAATCAATCAAGTACCTTATTTCATCTAATTCAAACCATTCTTTCGATTCAGATTTTGTTTTACCTTCTAATTGCCAATCTTTGGATTCGTACCACTTTCGAGTTTTAACATTACCAATTAACACCCAAAGCATAGCTTTTCTAAAACCCAACTCTCGTAAATGATTAAATCCAACATTCATCAGTTTTGTTCCCACCCCTTGACCCATGTAATTTTGATCTACATAAATCGCCCACAACTCGCCCGTTTGCGCTTCCATATCATCATCGCGACATTTCCCGACACTACAAAATCCAATAATCTGATCGTTTAATTCCGCAACAAACGCTTGTACATTATCATCTTTTTGCGATAGATTCTTTTGCCACTTTTCGGTACGTATTTCAATTGAAAGTGAATTCAAATAGTCAGCTGGCATTAAGCCTTTGTAGGCATATTGCCAAGTAAGTACATGAACTCTTGCGATTCCTTCCGCATCCTCTAATTTTGCTGGTCGAATAATTAATTTTTTTAGGTTATAAGTTTTCATGTTTTTTATTGATCTCCACAATCCGATTAAGTCCTCTCCAATAACTATAAAACATATTGAAAAATATCAGCAAAATATCCCAAATAGTGAAATTATTACCCGATAATACAATGTGTTCTAGTAAAATCGATACCGCATTACTGAAAGAAAAATACAGTACAATTAACCCAAGAATAAATGTTGCCCAAAATCCCGAAACGAGATTTCTTTTATCTACTATGCGATGGAATAAATAAAATGATACCTCAATAATTATTATTCCCCTTATCGTTGGTATTAATGAGTCCATGTATTATTTATAACATTATATCCGCGAATATTAAGTGGCCCTTAGAATAATACATCTAATCACAGGTGATAATCCAGTCTTTTATCGAAATAATTATTAAATATTTCCCCACCGTACCAAATTGATGAATAAATCAATCCTGGTATTAATTTGTTTTTCTTAACATTCTTACAATAAAAACAATAACTGCTAATACTAAAAGAATGTGAATAACCGAGCCAGCAAGATGTAAAGCAAATCCACCAAACCACGTAATTAGTAGAATGATGATAATAATATCAATGATTCCCATAGAGTAACCTCCTTTCATGTGAATACCTTTGACAATTAAAGAGCACCTCCTCATAAAAGGTACTCATTGTATTAGATTTGGGCTGCTTTTTTAGCATCCGTAACTCCTTGTCGTAAAGAAGATTTGGCTGAATCCGTAACCTTTTCGGCTCTATCTTTTAATTCGTCCAAGTCCTTTTCGACTTCCTCTTTTTGATCTTTTGCTCGATCTTTCACATCATCGATCATGTCTTCGGCCTTTTCCTTTACATCAGTTAGTGCATCTGTTACTTTTTTACGGTTTTTATCGTCGCTTAAAGCAATGGCACCAGCAACGATCCCGGCTCCAATCACTGCTGCGGTCGCCGCAACTGCAGGATTAAATCCACCTTTTTTCTCGTCTTGTTTATGTGTAATTTTATCTGTCATATTATTTCACCACCTTTAACTCATATTGTTTATTTATGTATTAATCGTCCTAAGAAAATAAGAACAACGGCTCCAATCACTGCCACAATTAGACTGTAAAAATTAAAACCGGTTACACCCTGTTGTCCTAAAAGGGGCATAATGAATCCTCCCACAAACGCACGGATGATACCCAATATAATATCTTCGAGCATTCCGTGATTGCTTTTCATAATCAAATCAGCAATCCAACCGGCAACTGCGCCTAAAACTAACCAAAGTAATATATCCATATTTTTTCACCTTCTCCCTTTATAATAACTACCTAAATTAAACATCACCAACGAATTAATTCGTCGATTGTTTTTCACCAGAAGATATTCGGATTATTTTCACAATTCCCCAAGCTAAAATAACATACACAATAAGTGCAACTAACGTAGCTGGTTCAAGCACGGATGTTGTTTCTAGCCCTTCGGTATACCCTTTACTAAATATTCCCTCAAATGGAACCGTAAAGATTCCAGACAAACCGTAAATCACACCCACGAAACCACTTGAGATACTTGCTCCCATCAACTTTAGAATAAGTCGAAACGCTAAAAGAATTTCGATGATTCCAAAGAAAAAGTAGATAATATATTCAAACGTTTGCGAACTAGTCGCCTCAATATTTGCGATTGCACTTGTTCCCGTATTGCTGTTAGCTTGCGTTGTGATTGTTTCTTTTACAATTTCTGCCATATTATTCACCACCTTTTTTATTATTTACTATTATTACTAATCGTTTTTTGTGAACCATACTTTGAGTTTTTGCATACATTATCATATATGGAAAGGTAAATTTAGTTGTTATTCGTTTTTTCTTGATTTTCATAAATAATATTTTTACTATTCAAATTATTTTCCTTGTGTTTCTACATCTTCAGGTGTAATTGGTGTGATTAAATCAATTAGATATACAAAACCCCAAGCAATACAAAGGTAAACAATCCCGGCAATTATGGTTGACCATTCAATTAAAGAATCACCGGATATCGTTAATCCTAAAATACCTCTAAAGGGAGAGGCAAATGGGTTCGTAATTGCATAGATAAAACTCGTAAATCCAATTTGACTTGCACCTAATGCCTTAAGGACAACTCTAAATGCAAGTAACACTTCAATAAAACCCAAAATGTACCAAACAATTTGATTAAACCGTAGGATTTTTTTCTTAGTATTAAATACCTTTTGATGCGTTTCCCCTTTTGCTAAAGGATCAACTTGCTTTGTTGTTTGAGTTACAACCTGTTTAGGAACCTGGGTTTCAATTGTAGTAACTTTTTCTTGATTGGTCTCAATTGGATTCATAATAGTTCAAGTATATGAATATATTAATGAATTCACCGTAATACGCGTTGGAAAAAATATGTAATCGGGTAGTTTACTTAACTGTAATCTACATCACACTTTTTTGTGGTTCGAAATTAGCTCAAATTCTAGTTTTTCAATACTCTCAAATAACATTGAATGATCTATATGTTTTATCAACCCCTTTTTTTCTAGTTTTATCATTTCATTGCCGGCGGTTTCTCTGGCCAC
>CAZZFC010000069.1:0-5688 GCA_964653325.1 uncultured Candidatus Saccharibacteria bacterium
AACTAAATATGGATTACGTTCTTTAATTACGAATCTGAATAATGAGAATAAACCAGGGTTGTGAGTTCAAGAAACTATTGCAACCTCTAAATAGTATGATCACCTCGGGGGAGGGGTGTTATTTTGACATTACAAACTAGTTACCAATCCCCTATGTCCCGTAAATATAACTCTAATGGCACTTACGATGGTGTACAATGTAGCCAGCCTATAACTAATAGCACTTTTCAATTAGACTGAAGGAGGTCGACAATGGTTATGTCATTTTGTGGTTCCGTATGGATGTACAAACATGGTTTGGATGTCTATAGTAACGAACCTGCGGTTGCTGCTTTGATCAATGGCGGACATTACGCTCACGTTATACCGGGGTACTGTTACAATACGACGAAGGCTTTAAACGGATACGAAATTCATATTGATATTTCAAAAGATGGTTTACCGGATTTTAGCATTTCCGATGATTTGCGTTTGGTAATACTCAAAGGCAGATTCCATTCATTTGCAGAAGCAAACACTCTGCCCTACCTGATCCACTATCTGTTAGAAGTACAACGTAACCGTGCAGGTCAGGTAACTGTTAAAGGAGCCGCCGTTGCGAAGAAAGGAAAAGGAGTTTTATTACTGGGTAAATCTGGAGCAGGAAAAACCACCATGTGTATATCCATGTGTCGCGAACATGGGTATCAGCTTGTAGGAAACAATACTGTAATTGCAGGTTTGAAAGATCAACAGGGCTACTTGTACGGTGGAGAGGAAGTCATCCGAATGCGTCTATCAACCGTACGCTACTATAATCGTGATCTACTGCGCTTGTTTTCTAAAGAAACAGGGGATGCCGATGAATGGAGTACAACTAGGACGGTTTTGCCGGAAGAGTTAGATATTCCGGTAGCTCAAGGAATAAGTTCCATACAAGCTGTATTGATGTTGCACTTGGTGGATGATGTTTCAGCTCCTTTGCACATCGGTGAGTTGGATATTGTCTTTAGCCGGTTGTACCTATATGAAGTTGTGTCGCAGTACATTCGTGGCATAACCACCCCGATGCTAGTCGGAAAAGAGTTCTCGTATGGTACATACCTTCCACCTCTTGACTCTGTTGAGTTGCATCACAAGAGAATTCAGCTTGTACACTGGATGATTAGTCAACCAAATGATTATTACGTATCAGGTCCTGTTGATAAAATCGTACAATACATAGATCAATTGGTTATAGAGAACACAAATGGGTAGTATAAAAGAATACTATGCTACCCATTTTCCCCTTATGTTAAAATAAAAACTTAAAACTATGAAGATTGATATCTATGAAAATTTCGATTTACGATTAGATGATAGGCAAGTTGAGATTGTAGAACGGAAAGGGTTCGGTCATCCAGACACATTAGCCGACGGAGTCGCCGAAGCTATTTCATACAAGTATACAAAGTACTGCCTAAAAAATTTTGGATACATTCTTCACCATAACGTCGACAAAATTTCTCTACTTGGTGGTCAATCAAAAGCAGGTTTCGGTTTTGGTGAACTATTAAAACCAATTAGAGTGCTAATCAACGGAAGAATGAGCACCTCCTTTGGTAATGAAGAAATTCCTATTTATGAAATTGCCACTGAGGCGGCCAAAGATTTCTTAGCACACGTGCTTCCAACAATTAATCCTGAAACAGATTTAGAGTTTTATGATCACCTTAACCGTGGTGGTGGAGCTCCTCACAAGGGACAAAGGTGGTTTAAACCACAATCTGTTGCTGATCTTCCCGAAACGATCATCCCTCGGGCGACAGATACTGCCTCTTTAGTTGCATATTGGCCCTATTCCAAAATGGAACATCTCGCATTAAGTATAGAGAGTAAAATCTTTTATAGTGAACCTTTTCAACAAAAATACCCACATGTGGGATTTGACATCAAAACTATGGTCATCAGAAAAGGGAAAGACGTATCTATTACCATGTGTGCTCCATTTATTGGTGAAAAAACTCCCAATCTAGAGTTCTATCAATCTGAAAAAGATAGGGTCAAGCATGTAATACTAAGTTATGTTCAAAATTATTTAGGGTCAGAGTACAACGCAACGATTGACCTTAATACTCGTGATAATGTTGAAACTGGGGACTTATTCATTTTAGCAAAAGGTACAGCACTTGAATCTGGAGATGAAGGAATTGTCGGACGAGGAAATCGTCCAATGGGGTTCATTCCGAGTTTTCGTCCTTATACGGTTGAAGCACCGAGTGGAAAGAATCCTACTTATTTTGTCGGTAGAGTTTACGATTACTACACCCGAGATTTGGCACACAAGCTATCAACTGCATTGCGAAAACCAGTCAACGTATATATGATGGCGCAAAATGGGACAGCTTTGCAGACCCCATCTCAGTTTATTGTAGAAACCGAAACTGTCGATGAAACGACCAGTAAAACCATTAACGATCTGTGTAACCAAGAGCTTGAAAAGACACCAAAGGTTTTCGAAGATATTTTAGTTGAAGTAGAAACGAAATATCCATTTTTGAAGACCGTACACAATTAATAACATGAGAATTCTTCGTTGTTATCCCCACGCCTGCTTGGGTGGTGGGTCATCTTATGATTTCCGTAGTTTGTCGGTTGCGTTAGCCATGTATTATCCTGATATTGGCCTGCACATCGTTATCCCATCTCCACCAGAAGTTAATGTTGTAAAGCAACAATATGTATGGAAAATACCTTTTCGTGTGATGGGCTCTTCAAGTACTTATTGGCCTGACTGTAAGCAATATAATAACCTTTCTGATCAGGAGCTCAAAGATTACTTTACGGGTTTATACAAATCTTTGCTAAAGATAACCCGAGCAATTAAGCCGAACGTTATACATTGCGATTTCCTTCTTCCAAGTGGATGGGCAGCTGCAAAAATCGGCAGAGAGTTAAATATCCCGGTGATCATAACATCACATGGAGCCGATCTTAAAATGATGGAGATTGATGAGCGATATCTTCTTGGCGCAGTTAATAATCTGGCTTCAGTTAAGCATTTTATCGCATACTCACCTGACCATAGAGATTGGATACAAGAACTGTTACCTAACGATTATCATGAAAAGGTTGATTACATTCCCGGCGGAGTTGATAAAATATATTATTCGCCTAGAACTGATATCTCGTTTATTCAGCAACAATACAAACTAGAACCGAAAAAGTTTATTTTAGGAGTAGGTCGATTTCAGAAACGCAAAGGTTTCCATCTTTTAGTTGAAGCTGCGAAACAATTTGATTATCCGATGATTTTGATCGGAAATGGGTGGGAAATGGAGTCCTTAAAAGATCAAGCCGTTGCAGCTGGACTAAACAATATTCAGTTTCTTGGGTTCATGGGGTTAGATAAAACCGATCTTTTACGTCAATTCTATACCGCGGCAGGTGTGGTAGTTATTCCATCACTAACCAGAGAAGAAACACTTTGTTTTGTAGGCCTGGAAGCGATGGCCTCAGGAGCCACAATTATTGCAAGCAATGTCGGTGGATTAAAATATATTCTGAACAACGGAGAAGCTGGGGTACTAATCGAGCCAAATAACCAAACTGAACTTGAAATAAGTATAAATGAGCTCATGAGATCGCCAGAACTTGCCCAAGATTACAGCAAAAAAGCACGCAGAAGAGTTGAGACCGAATTTACGTGGAAGAAAGTCGCAAGTAAGTACTACAATTTGTACCGATCACTCCTCTAATGGATGATTTTCTAACCATTGTTTAGTCGTTTTGATCACTTCTTCAAGACTGAATTCACCTTCATCTAAAGGCTTTAGTCGCACCTCCCATTGATTTGTTTGAATATTTAATTCAAGTTTAGGTAGATTAAAGAACAGTACTTCTTTATCAATTTCTGGATGCTTCTCGTGAAAATAAAATACGTTACGAATAAACTGAAGAATTGTTTTGGGTTTACCATTTCGAAAAATATTCTCAGTTTCACTTGGGATTTCTAATTGGTATGCTTGTGCTGTTTGTTCATAGAATGGAGTATATCCATGGGTTTTTATTAACCTGTATGCTAGTTCCCAATCATCAGCTCCCCAACCTGTAAAATGTTCATCAAAAACAACTTCTGGATTTCGCTCAATGCTGAGATTACATGATACACATGCCCTCCATGGATGGTTGGAGTTAATCCAACTAAGCCTAAGCTGGTGCTCACGATCTTGCCTAACCGAAAAACTTTCATCCTTTGGTTGATTTGCAAATATATACTCCAGTAATCGATTTTTGTCTTTTTGAGAAAGCATTTCTTGCAGCTCCAGAAAGTCTCGATACATACGGCGGCCCGCAACAATAGATCTGGGTTTATTGTGTGCAGATATGTGATTTTGTATAAAATTCCGATCTGGAAGCATGTCTCCATTTATTAGTATAATAATCTTCCCTTTTGCCAATAGTATTCCATTATTAGTTGATCCTCCTAAACGCATACCTTTATTCTGTTGCCAAATGTACCGCACTGGTACTTGTGCTTGATTGAACTTGCACTCAAATTTGACGAACGTATCTTGATGGGATCCGTCGTCGCAAATAACGATCTCGTAAGTACCATTAAATGCTTGATTTAGAAGCGAGTATAAACTTAGCTCTAGTGACTGTGATTGTTCGTATATCGACACAATTACACTCGCGTCATAACTATTCCGTTCAATAAATGGATTACGTTTCATCAACTATATATTAGCATTAAACAGAAAAACGTTTGGGTAATCCCCAATTATTTCATAAGAAGACTGACCAGATCATTAAAGGTTTGAGCCTGTGGATATTTGTCCGTTGTTTCGTCTGTTCCCATCAAAACGCCAGCACCGAAACCGGCATTAGTTGCTCCAACAAGATATTTGACCTTATCGTCTACAAAAAGCATCGTTTTAGGTTCTACATTAGCACGCTTGATAGCTTCTTGATAGATAATCGGATCTGGTTTGTGATGACCGATTTCTCGAGAAATAATTATTTGGTCAAAGTATTTATCAATACCATCAATGGTAAGCTCGTAATACTTCCTCGAAGGCATCGCATTTGTTAACACACCTAACATATATTTCTTAGCAAGGTTCTTGAGTGCGTCGTGGACACCTTCCTTGAGCTTGACATCCGACTTAACTCGAAACTTAGTCAACTTATCTAATAATACGTCGTTGGATTCTCGACCAATATTATCAAGGAAGATTTTGTTAAATTCTTTGGAGTATTCAATCTCTTCTTCAAGGGTAGATAAGTGCCAAAACTTTTCATTCATTTCGGGTGTCATTTTGTTAATAGTCTGCATTTCATACTTGTGAAATTGATGTTGAGTAATTCCCAGTTCATTTGAGAAGTAGTAACTTAACGGTTTATTCACCTCTAAAATGACTCCCATACCGTCCAGATAAATGTATTTTATACCTTTTAACATAGTGTGATCATACTACAGCCAAAAATATAGTAAAATAGGCTTTATTATACAGAAAAGTCTTCTTCAACAATGTGTTAACTCCGAAGGGAAATTCGAAGCTGCAATTAAAGATATTGAATTCCAAGTTAAAGGTATTTTCAATAGTGAGATGTTTCTCTTTACATCTGTTGTAGAACTACTTGGGGTTGGTTTAGTAATTGAAAGCGGAAGGGCCCGAGCGCAAAGCACTAAAGTTCTCGGTAGTTACTTTACCGATAATAAAGTTG
>CAZZFC010000070.1:0-5578 GCA_964653325.1 uncultured Candidatus Saccharibacteria bacterium
GAGAAGTTACCGTTTTTAATTCGGAATTGTCATATTTTGGTATTTCAGAAGCAATTAAAAGTCCAAATAATTATGCTGACCCAAATGCAACAAACAAAATTATTAGTACAATTGAGTTTTATCCTGAAGAAGGTAAATATCACTATACTGGTCACCGAAACTGCCTCCTTAAGCAGTCACCGGTAGAAACTGCCAGGGATGGTTATATTTGCCCAAGTTGTGGTAAAAAGTTTACTTTAGGGGTAATGCATCGGGTGGAACAATTGGCAAATCGGAAAGTTGATCCATCAGCGTTAAATATTACCCATGATGAAGCTTCCGTAAAATGGATAAATACACCCAAAGGATTACGTCCACCGTACTGCATGATTGTGCCTTTACCAGAGATAATTGCCGAAGTCGAGGGAGTGGCTGGTTCAACGAAAAAAGTTGATGCGATTTTTCAAAAAATTGTAACAACGTGTGGTAGTGAATTCCAATTCTTATTAGAAACTCCACTAGAAGAAATTAAATCTCAATTTGGCGAGAAAATGGCAGATGCCATTCGCCGAGTCCGTAGCGGAAATATTACTGTTGATCCTGGGTATGATGGTGAATTTGGGAAAGTAAAAATATTTAGTGAAACCGATAGTCAACAAATTAAAGAAACTTCAAAACAAACGGATTTGTTTACGGAATAACTTGTAATGATTCAGGAATGATTTTACCAGTTTTAAGGTCAAGAATTGCCGATTTCCTTTCTCCTGAAATACCGTCTACAATGTCAATTTTTATAGTTGTATAAGAATTAATTTTGACAAATGAAATATCATATTGCAGCCCCATTCCATCTCCAGAATAAGGAAGTAGGTCTAAATTATCCAAACCAACAGCATGCGTAACAATTTTTCCACTTGTTGTAATAACGAATAATTCGTTGGCTCCTCCTTGGTTCATAGGGATTAGTAAATAAATACCGTTTTGTACTATTTGACTAGATTCAATAGGTGCATTATCATTCTCGTGAAAAATGACAATTTGTTTTGTTGATTCTGGGGTTTTGTCTTTATCCGCAACGTATAAAGTTTCGAATAAGTTATTGGTTGTTAGAGTACTAATAACCCAAATTTTACCTAAATTTGAAGGATCACTTGCATCAATCGGGAATTCTCTTTCCCAAACCACATCCGCTGGATCATCGGGAAGCGTAGTTATAACTGTTGTTGGTGATGGAACCGTTGTTGCCGTTGGTTGAGGAGATGGTGTCGCTTCTGGTTCTTTCTTTTCAGTAAGTGAAAGATAAATAAAACCACCAACACAAGTAACAATCACGATTACGATTAATAATTCAAACAAAGCAAATCCTTTGCGATTTGGCATAAATAAATCATAACATACAACGAGTTTTGAAATAGTTAAATTAGGCTTTGTTGTCATTTCGAATCTTGAGCGAAGCGAATAGTGAGAAATCGCTTTACTCGGAGAACAATTCATAATATAGAGGGGATTTCTCCACCTTGTCGGCGGACAGGTCACATTCGTTCGAAATGACAAGGATATGTCATGTTGAGTAAAACGAAACATCCATGCATGGATCCTTCGATTACATCTCAGGATGACAAAACAAAGGCAGTGTTTGTCATTTCGGAATGACGGATACGTAGTGTTTTGGTACTAAATGTTACTATAAAGCCATGAAAGATAATCGAAAAATTAAAAAAATTGCCGTTGGATTAAGCGGTGGTGTAGATTCCGCAGTTACGGCAGCGCTTCTCAAAGAACAAGGATATGAGGTGATTGGGGTGCATATGCTCAAAGTTAAGGAATCAATTAGTGGTTGTACTAGCGAAGAAGATCGAAACGATGCTTTACGAGTTGCGAAAAAACTAGAGATTCCATTTCGCGTTGTTGATTTCACCAAAGAGTATCGAGAGCAAGTGATCAAACGATTTTTAGATGAATATCAAAACGGCCGTACACCCAATCCGGATATTTGGTGCAATGAAGTGATGAAGTTTGGTTTATTTTTAGAGTATGCTTTAAATGAGTTAAAAGTTGATGCAATCGCCACAGGCCATTATGCCCGGATTGAATGTGATGAAACGAATCAGGAATATATGTTGTTAACCGGAGTGGATGAAACCAAAGATCAAAGCTATTTTTTGTATCGACTTAATCAATTTCAACTTTCAAAATCGCTTTTTCCACTCGGAGAAATGACTAAAGTTGAAGTCCGTAAGTTAGCCCAAAAGTACGATTTACCAACTAAAGATAAAAAGGAAAGCATGGGAGTTTGTTTTATCGGCGATATTAATATGCAGGATTATTTAAAAACCCATTTAGATATCAAACCAGGTGAAGTTCGTGATATTTCTGGTAAAGTGATTGGAACTCATGAAGGCGTGCAATTGTATACCATAGGTCAACGCCATGGCTTTACGCTAAATGCATATCAAGGGACACCTATGTACGTCATTAAAAAAGAGATCGAGAATAATCAGTTGATTGTTGGTAACGAGGATGTTTTTGCAACAGATCAATTTATAATCACTGGCTTGCACTATGTCCGATCGACTGCCAAAGATCAGCCACTGCTTACTAATATCAAGATCCGAATTAGGCATTTGGGAGAGCTTATTCCCTGTCAGATCGAGCCTATCAAAAGCCATCTTCCCGCTATTGATGGTTTAAAATGCACCATTCAAAAGCCAGATAATGGCGTTGCAGAAGGTCAGCATGCCGTTTTATATTTAGGTGATGAAGTCATTGGTGGTGGCACGATTATGCTTTCTACCATTGACGGAATAAGGTAGAATAACATTCGTTGTACATTAAAATGCCAGATAAACTTTTCTGACTGCATCTTGAAATAACTTTTCAAAATCAGTTAAGAAAGAGTAAAACCTTATGTAACTCCAATTACATTAGGTATTAATTGAGCTATGTGTGAAGCAACAGACAATTTTCTTAAGAGTCTGATTCCGGCTCAGGATGAATGCTGGCGGCGTGCTTAAGCTATGCAAGTCGAGCGAACTTTCTGTTCTCCACCGAGAGATTAAACCATTTCTTGCTGATAATAATCAGCTTAGAAAGCGTTACACCCTTGTAGTGTCAATATTTGATCTTTGGGTGGAGAGCGTGAGGTTAGCGGCAGACGGGTGAGTAACACGTAGATACATGCCCTAAAGTGAAGGATAGCCCTGGGAAACTGGGAGTAATCCTGCATGTGATCCGCAAGGATTAAAGACGTAAGTCGCTTTAGGATTGGTCTGCGGCCTATCAGCTAGTTGGTGAGGTAATGGCTCACCAAGGCGATGACGGGTAGGAGGCGTGAGAGCGTGACCTCCCACAAGGGCACTGAGAAACGGGCCCTACACCTACGGGTGGCAGCAAGCGGGAATTATGCGCAATGGGCGAAAGCCTGACGCTGCGACGCCGCGTGCGGGATGAAGGTCGAAAGATCGTAAACCGCTGTGGTAAGGAACGATAATGACGGTACCTTGCTAGAAAGCAGTTGCCAACTGCGTGCCAGAAGCCTCGGTCATACGTGGGCTGCAAGCATTATCCGGAATCATTGGGCGTAAAGGGTTGGGTAGGTGGTTTGATGCGTCTATAGTTAAAGCCTACGGCTCAACTGTAGAATCGCTATAGATACGGTCAAACTTGAACATCATAGGGGTCATCGGAACTGCGCAAGGAGGGGTAAAATCCGTTGATATGCGCAGGAACACCAAAGGCGAAGGCAGATGACTGGGTGATTGTTGACACTGAACCACGAAAGCTAGGGGAGCGAAACGGATTAGATACCCGTGTAGTCCTAGCCCTAAACGATGGATACTAGCTCGCTGTTCCTTTAGGTATATGTATATAAAATTACGTATGTCTGAAGGAGTGGCGGGCGTAAGCTAACGCGTTAAGTATCCCGCCTGGGGAGTACGGCCGCAAGGCTAAAACTCAAGGAAATTGGCGGGGGCTCGCACAAGCGGTGGAGCGCATTGTTTAATTGGATGATACGCCAAGAACCTCACCAGGACTTGTATGCTATTCTCAATGCTTTTATAGAAATATATTAGACTTTTGAGTAAAATCGAAAGGGATAGCACAGGTGTTGCACGGCTGTCGTAAGTTCGTCTCGTGAGAGGTAGGGTTAAGTCCTACAACGAACGCAACCCATATCATGTGTTGTATCACTCACATGAAACTGCCCGGGTAACCGGGAGGAAGGTGTGGAAGACGTCAAGTCAGCGTTGCCCTTATGTCCTGGGCGACAAATGCGCTACAATGGCGAAGACAATAGGAAGCCACTGCGTAAGCAGGAGCAAATCCCCAAACTTCGCCCCAGTTCAGATTGAGGTCTGCAACTCGACCTCATGAAGCCGGAATCGCTAGTAACCGTGTATCAGCCACGGCACGGTGAATACGTTCTCGAGCCTTGCACACACCGCCCGTCAAATAAGCCGAGTTGGAAACAGCCGAAGATCCATGTTATATGGATTTAAGTTGGAGCCAGCGAGGAGTGTTAAGTCGTAACAAGGTATCCCTAGGGGAATCTGGGGATGGATCACCTCCTTTCTAGGAGATTTAGATTAGTTACTAAAAAGCTCTGGTATACCCTCAAAAAGGCTAGATACTAAACTTTTTTTTGCTAATCCGACGTTGAGAGGGTCGATAAACTTCTCTTGTCGTTAACTACATGAAGTTAACAACCATCTGTTGCTTCACACTAAGCTCAATTATCTGGAAATACAATAAAAGACCCGCACATCGCGGGTTTTTTTGTGGATAATCCTACGTCATTCTGAGTGTAACGAAGAATACATGCTGCATCCCGTCATCATCCTGTGGAGAACCAAAAGAACTCCTAAATTACCCAGTCATCCCTGCCTGCGCAGGCAGGCTGAGGTGAAACCGAAGGATCCAGGTATGTGGATGTTTCGCTTTGCTCAACATGACGAAGAATGGGCGAATCCCGTCATCCAGAGCGTAGCGAAGGATCCATGAATTGGTGTCATTTCGAAGGAGTAACCGACTGAGAAATCCCTTTTGATTGACAATGTTATTGTGTATAATCAGTTTCTGAATTAGTTGTGCGGTCGTTTTTGAGTCGGTATCATTGAGGTCCGATCTATCGGACCTAATTCTGGGAGAATATTCGGTTGTCATTGAGCCCCGACAAGTCGGGACTAATTCCACTACCGAGAGTCCAGGGCTCTCGAGTGTCATTGAGGGCGTGTAGCTTCCGCCAGAGGCGGACAGGCAGCTGGCTACCGTTAACTAAGAATAAGGTTAGTGCAAGTTTGCCAATTTAGTTTGAGGATGATGCCCCAAAGGGGCTAATTCCAGTTACAAAAAGTTGTACTTTTTGACTGTCATTGAGGGCGTGTAGCTCAGCTGGTTAGAGCGTTACACTGATAATGTAAAGGTCCTTGGTTCGAGTCCAAGCATGCCCACCATTTCGGCACCGTTCAAAAACGGTCTCTTAGAATGTCCGGAAAGGTTGATATATCAACATCGGGTCGCCGACTTTTCTCAAACGATTTTTTGCCATTCAGATGTCTGAATTTGCCTTCACAATCAGTAAACTCTTTAAACCGCCGTC
>CAZZFC010000071.1:0-5572 GCA_964653325.1 uncultured Candidatus Saccharibacteria bacterium
TAAATGGGTAAAACCATCCTCTGTGCAAAATTATTTCTCAACATCAACATCACTTCATCCAAAACTGTTAGAAATTTTGAAAAAATTAGATTAATAATATTCAGTACTTATATTTTTATCAAATGACTTTCGGGAAAGCAGATAATATTTTATAATTAGCAAATGAAAGAACAATTTCCACTAGAACCTAATCATCTCGAGACTGAGTTAATTCCTTTAGATATTTCATCTGAAGTTAGAGCAATAATTGAAGGTCCAGAAGATCCTCGTGGACCGGGTAAAGGGCATTATATTGATGAGTATCTGGATCGACCTGATATTCGTAACGCTGATTTACTTAAATTAGTATTACCTTGGTACGAAGGTAGTTATTGGCCAGAATGGTTAAAGGGTTGGCTGACAAGAGGATCTTTTTCTGGTTCACGGCAGAAGAAAGAAGCCGCAATAATTTGTACTAGAACTCAGATGGAATCGAAAGCAAATGTGTTTGCTTCCGGTGTTGAATGGATAAATAGTAAATCGGAAGAATCAAAGGAATGAATCCTACGATTGAAAAGTATATAGCTGTTTGGGGTGAACGTTCGATACATTTTCTCCAATCCTGGCAGTGGGGAGATGTTAAAAAGCCGGAGTGGCAACCAGAACGATTAATTGTAAGTGATTATCCCGTTACTATTCTGACCCGGAAGATTCCATTTATTAATCGAAGATTTGGATATATTCCACGATTATTTAAAGATCAGGTTGACGTCGAAATCTTAAAACAGATCTGTACGTATGCGAGGCAGTTAAAGTTAACCCATATATTAATTGATCCGAATATTACCGATGCTTCACAACAATCAGTTTTTAATCAGTGTGGATTTACAGTTGAAGGAAAATCAATTCAGCCCCAGCAAACGAATATTATTGATTTAACGAAATCAGAAGAACAGTTATGGTTGGAATTAAAACCGAAAACTCGGCAAAAGATTCACAAGGCGGAAAAGCTTGGTTGCCAAATTTTTCAATACACAAATGGAAATGAAGCAATTGATCGATTTTACCCAATCATGCAAAGTGTGACAAATCGAACCGAATATGTATTTCACAATCGAAGTTATTTAGAAAAAGTTTGGCAAGAGTTTAGTTCATTAAGTCTTGCCAAAATATTTATTGTCACTTATCAAGGGAAAGATGTGGCTGGATATTTTCTTTTGTATGATCAACTATCTGCGTACGAATTGTATGGCGGAAGTAATAAAGAAGGTCTTGATGTTCAGGCCGGATTTTTACTTAAGTGGCAGGCAATTGTAGATGCGAAAAAATCAGGGAAAATTAGTTATGATCAATGGGGCGTAAGTCCGATGGTTGGTGATGAATTCGATCCACATCATCCGATGTATCAAATTTCAATTTTTAAATCGAGTTTTGGTGGTGAATATACTCAGTTTCTGCCACAACTAAAAATAGTTTTTAATCAAACTGGATACCAAGTTTATCAAGCCGGTAAATTGTTTCAAAAATTGTTAATTAAGATCAGAAAGTTAAGTTAAATTATGCTACCATCAATTTATGACTAAAAGTTTCAAATATATTTTTGGTGGTGTATTTGTAGTTGTAGCAATTATATTGGGATTACGATTATTATCCGGAGATGAAGATACTTGGCTTTGTACCAGTGCAGGTTGGGTTAAACACGGCAATCCTTCCGCCCCAATGCCCGATACGAATAACTGCCCTATCCAATAATTTTCTAATTAGAATAAAATTGCAATCGTGAAAATAACGGACTTTGATTATAATTTACCACCAGAAAAAATCGCGATATATCCACCTGAAGTCAGAGGAAATGCGAGATTGATTGTGTTAAACCGCCAAACTCAAGAAATTAACCACCAAAGATATTCCGATTTGATCGAATATATCTATCCAGGAGATTTGGTAATTTTAAACAATACTAAAGTCATTAAAGCTCGTCTAATTACCCATAAGTCGAATGGTGCGAGAATCGAATTATTACTTGAAGAAAAACACTATCCATCAGTTGATGTAAATTCTCAAAAAGCAATTTACCGGGGAAATATCGAGATCGGAGATCATTTGTTAATTGGCAAATATCAAATCATTGTAAAATCGATCGAGAAAGAAGGCGAGGTTATTATCTCGTGTGAAAAAAATCTATATGAATTTACTGAAGAATTTGGAGAAGTTCCAATCCCACCATATTTAAAAAGAAAATCTGAAGATATTGATGAAGTTCGGTACCAGACCGTATTTGCGAAGGAAGATGGTTCGGTTGCAGCACCGACCGCATCACTTAATTTTACCGATGAGTTAAAACAAAAAATCGAAGCAAAAGGGGCAATGGTTTCTTTTATTACTTTACATGTTGGTTTAGGAACTTTTTTACCAGTTAGAGAAGAGGAAGTTGAAAAACACCAGATCCACTCAGAATATTTTATTATTAACAATAATGTAGTGAATCAGATTCGTCAGACAAAATTATCTAGCCATAAAGTCATCGCAATTGGAACAACTGTCACGCGTGCATTAGAAGCCGCATCCGAAAGAATTCTTAATGAAAAATATCAAGAAAATATTGAGAAGGAAGCGCAGATTTACATTTATCCAGGTTACGAGTTTAAGATTGTTGATAATTTAGTCACGAATTTTCACGCGCCACGGTCAACCGTTTTGTTATTGGCTTCGGCTTTTGCAGAAACCGATCTACTGAAAAAAGCATACCAAGAAGCGGTTGAAAACGATTATAAATTTTTAAGTTATGGAGATAGTATGTTGATTTTGTAGTTTAATCAGCTGGCAAGACAAGCCTGCCAGCCGACGAGCAGTTCGGTTGTTATTAAGGAATATAACGGCACCAAACCATCTCACCTTTAATCTCGACCTGAAACGGAGCCGAAGTGTTTTTCACAAGTGGGCGATATTTGACGGCTTCTTGTTCTGATTCAAAGGTCAGAATAAACGTTGGTGTAGGACGGATACCTGCTTTTGCCGCTATTTCTGCGGCAGCTTGACCCGACAAAGCATCTTTCATGGTATGGGCTCCTTTGCTGGAATATGTAAGTACAGATCAATTATATGGCTTCAATGCAATGGATATGAATCGTAAGTAAGTTTTGGTAGACGCTTGTCGGCTTATATTCTTTATCAGATCGAGTTAAACTGATAATATGACCAAGGCAATTCCCTTATATGGTGCATTAGTTGCAGCTGGATTTCCTTCACCAGCGGATGATTTTGTGGAAAATGATTTAAATTTGGATGAGTATATTGTTAAACACCCAGCGGCGACTTTTTTTGTGCGAGTGCAAGGTAGTTCAATGATCAATGCCAATATTTTTAGTGGCGATATTTTGGTTGTCGATCGGACATTGTTGCCAGTCAGTGGGCAGGTTGTAATTGCCGCTTTAAACGAGGAATTAACGGTGAAACGCATAAAAAGGTTAGGTGAACGGAGTTGGTTGGTGGCGGAGAATGATTTATTCCCATCCATCGAAGTGACCAGTGAAGAAGCGTTAATGATTTGGGGGGTGGTGACGTGGGTATTGCATAAGGTTTAAAAAATTATAATGTCCTGTCATTTCGAAGGAGCAAAACTACTGAGAAATCGCTTTTGTATAAATCAGTTATAAACAAAAGGGATTCCTCACCACTCGCTAAACGCTTGGGATTCGGAATGACACAATGTTATTGTCATCCAGAGCGAAGCGAAGGATCCATGAATTGGGGATTTATTTTCTGAAATAGATTCTTCGGCCCTTACGCTTCCTCAGAATGACGAACTTTTAACCTTACAACCTTAAACCTAAAAACCAAAACAATGTTTGCATTAGTTGATTGTAATAATTTTTTTGTTTCGTGTGAACGAGTTTTTAATCCAGCGCTTTGGAATAAACCAGTGATCGTACTTTCAAATAACGATGGTTGTGCCATTGCGCGCTCAAGTGAAGTCAAAAAGCTGGGGATTGGGATGGGTCAACCGATTTTTCAAATAAAGGATTTAGTGCAAAAGCATAATATCCAAGTTTATTCGGCCAACTTTACGCTTTATGCCGACTTGTCACACCGCGTAATGGAGACTTTGCGGCAATTTAGTCCAAATATCGAAGTATATTCCATTGATGAAGCGTTTTTAGCTTTATCTGGGATTTCTGATTTAGAAGAATATGGGAAAAGAATTCGTAATACGATCTGGCAATGGGTGGGAATCCCAGTTTCAGTGGGGATAGCGCAAACCAAAACTTTGGCCAAAGCGGCTAACGAGGTGGCGAAAAAACATCCGCAGTACCAAGGATCATTAGTCATTGATGCCAACAATCGGCAACAGATCTTATCGAAAATTGATGTTGGGGACGTGTGGGGAGTAGGTCGGCAATATACTAAATTTTTAAATCGGCAAGGGATTTATACCGCATTTGATTTAGCCAATTGCGATTTAGCTTGGGCACGAAAAAACTTATCGGTATCAGGTGAACGGATGGTTCGTGAACTGAATGGTCAATCCTGTATTTCTTTAAATGAAATATTTTTACCTCAAAAAGAGATTGCCTGCACGCGTTCGTTTGGGCATTTAATGACGGATTTATCGGCGCTTAAACAAGCGGTAGCCACATTTACTCATCGTGCCGCGGAGAAGCTTCGTCAGCAAGAATCTGTGGCATGGCAGGTAGCAGTATTTATCCATACCAATCGCCATCGACAGCAGGACTGGCAATACGCCAACTATGGAATCAGTGTCTTACCAATTCCGAGTAGCTATACGCCACTTTTAATTAAACATGCGCATGCAGTGTTACAACGAATTTATAAGAGCGGTTATTGGTATAAAAAAGCTGGGGTAATTTTACGCGGGATAAACTCAAATCAAACCGTCCAATTAAATTTACTGACCAAACCAGAAACTTATCAAGATCATAAACAAATCATGCCAACGATGGACGGTGTTAATCAGAAGTTAGGTCAAGATACACTTTGGTTGGCATCAATGGGAGTAGGTGAGCGTAATTGGAAAATGCGGCAAAACCATCGTTCAAATAATTTTACGAGTAAATGGGAGGAATTGGTGGTGGTTAAGTAATAAGATGATTATTAAAATCGGGTCCTGCCAGATGTTTCCTTTCCAACAGTACTCGCTAAAACTGCGTGCTGTCGGAAGCCTTTCCACATCTGTCACCCAGTTTTGTGAAATGAATTCTAGAAGGGTAAAATAAAGTTATGTGCGGACGATTTTTACTCATTAGCGATACCGATACTTTTTATCCACGATTTAAAGTAAAGGAAAAGGTTTATGAAATTATTCCCAATTACAATATTGCACCTGGTGCTACCACTCCAATCGTTGTGAATGACCAAGAAAATAAGATTATTAAAATGCGCTGGGGTTTAGTGCCGTTTTGGGCTAAAGACACCAAGATCGGATACAAAATGATCAATACCCGAGCCGAAACGATTCAACTAAAACCATCATTTAGTCATAGTTTCAAGACAATGCGTTGTTTAGTTCCGGCGAGTGGATTTTATGAATGCAAAAAAGAGGATGAGCAAAAAGTACCATACTTATATCGACGAA
>CAZZFC010000072.1:0-5525 GCA_964653325.1 uncultured Candidatus Saccharibacteria bacterium
ATTTTTACCTGTATATCAACGATCTTTCAACCTTACTGAGTTTTGAAATGGGTTTCACGGGATAAAACCGCTACATCCGTATTGTCACCCGACGAATCTACCATTCGATCTCCCATATCAAAAAAGTTACTCGTTGGCTTGTAGGATCGATCATACGCATCTTGTTGATTGAGCGTTAACTTTGAAAATTGAAATTCGGTAGTGTTATTACCCGGGAAATTCACATTTAAAATCTGCGCTCCCCACAAATCGTTATTGAGAATGACATCAATAAAATTCGCAACCATCTGGCCTGGAGTAATTAAATAATCATTAGCTGTTTGATTATTTTCATCTACGTGCCAAGTCCACGCTGGTAAATCCCAACTTAACGAAATCCCTTTTTCAGTTAATCCAAAACCGACAGCACAGGTAACCGCATTATATGTTCCACTGCGGTATAAGTATGAACTAAGATTCGGTCCCCAGTTAATTCCCGAGATCATTAAATCAAAGGGTTGTTCTTGGGTATAGACTAGCTCAATCGCATCATTTGGGGTACCCTTAACGTTATAGTACATCACATTCTCCTTTTGAACTTTCTCCCATTCAAATCCTTTGGTTGTCACGGCGGCGCCAATACTGCTTCTTTGATCAACCGGACCCGCCACAATTAATTCATATTTATCTTTTAATAAATGAATTAACAGTTGTGAGCCAATGGCTAAGTTGCCATCATCATTTGAAAGAAGGATTCGTATTATTTTCATATTATGTTTTGTATTGTAACCGAAGCAAGATTGATAAGCTAACCTTGTAATGCTCGATTAATCGGTTGGTCGTTTCGGCCACCAGGATAGGTACTCACCAATACGAAAACAGAGCAAATCAAAAGCAAGCAAAACAGATATTACCCACGGCGTAAAATTAATCAACGTATATCACTGCCTAAATGAGAATTTAGGTCGATTTGAATCAAAATAAAAACTCCAACAATAACAAAGGTTAAACCACCTACCCATCCACCAATTGAACCAGGATAATACACGGTAAAATAGTCTATATTTATACTTTCCAGCGTTTTAAGGTTGGTATATTTAATTTTGAGATTGCAACCATTTGCTCAGTCATATTCATTTTCTGCATAAACCCGGCAACTTGTTCAATCATTTGCTCCATGGTGATGTTGGGTTGAGTAAAATTTCCGTTTTGACAGCAAAAATTACAATACTCGTTATTTACACTGCCGTCGGAGTTTGTCCCAAAATCATCTTTATTTAAAAGCGGCATACTACAACTCTGGCAAAATTGTCCGGTTGGTATTGTATTTTCCATGTGTAATCACCTTCGATGATTTAGTATTCGTTTTTCTTTTCTTGCGAACTTACAATTATTTCGACTTGGGCTAATACTTCTTTGGGTAAACTTCGCGCTTTAATAATATAACCATTCGCCTCAATTGCCAAACATTTTTGATAAATATCCTCCTGACCTAAATTGGTAAGCATAATTACCGTGGCTACCATTTTCCGATTTTCCTTTTTTTCATTCTCCCGAATTGCTTGAAGTACACTTACCCCATCCATTTGTGGAAGCATAATATCAAGAAGTACACAATCAAGCGTTGGATCTTTTGCCAACTTTAATCCACTCACTCCATCCTCCGCACAAATAACGGTATGCCCCATTTTCTCAAATTGCAGTTGATACATTTCGCGGGTAAATTGATCGTCCTCAATTAATAGTATTTTCATTTTCTCCTTGTTTAAATAATTGGCAAACTAAAGCTAAAGGTAGTTCCTTTTCCTTCAATCGAATCACACCAAACTCGACCACCTTGCATCTCTACTAGTGATTTTACCAAGAATAACCCCAATCCAACACCTTGGGTTTCCGTCTTTAATGTATTTTCTCCCCGAACAAATTTTTTAAACATAAATTTTTTAATTCGATCGGGAATTCCCGGACCATTATCTTTAACATGAATTTGTAACTCACTTTTATTTTTGGTGGCACTGATTTCGATGATGCCTTCTTTTTGGGTATATTTGATAGCATTGGTGACTAAATTATTCACAATTTCTTTTATCTTAAATTTATCCGCCATAATTTGTGGGAGATCAGTCGATAAACAATTGTAAATTAAACTTTGATTTTTACTTTGGGCATAGGATTTTTGTTCACTTACAATCTCGGTCAGTACCACATCCACATTGATCGGTTCTCTAGTTAAGATACTTTGACCTTTTTCAATTCGCGTTACTGCCAACAAACTTTCAACAGTATCATCTAGTCGCTGACTACTTTGGTTCACCCGTTCTAATAAAAATTGGTTCTCAGAATTAAGTGATGGTTTAATATTATCGGACAACATTGATAAGTATCCTTTAATTGAGGTTATCGGGGTTCTAAGTTCATGTGCCGCAATTGAAGCAAAATCGACTTTCATTTCCGCCAGCTGATTACGCTCGGTCACATCATGTAAATGAATTAAGGTCATTATGTCTTGGTTTAATTTCACCGCAGTAATACTTATCTCAAAAGAATTGCCATTCTCAAATAAAATTTCACTTTTAATGGTATTTGTATCCATTAATTTAATTAAAGGATTTAATTCCGGATAGGTCAGTAGTTCATTTTTTGTTTTCCCGATAATATTTTCGGGTTCAACTTCTAGCTGAAGTTGTTTGATCGCTTGGGAATTAACGGTAATTACCCGAAAATCTTTATCCAAAACAATTAATCCATCCGATAGATTGGCTACGATCGACTGCGTTTTTGTTTCTTCGTTTTGTAGGGCAATCATTTTCGCTTCAAGATCGTTTAATGCTCTTTCCAGCTGATCTTGGGTTTCAATCAACGATAAATTTTGTTTTTGTAAAACGTGCGTAGCAAAAACTAAAACGGTCGTTGTCACTGCGATTAAAGATAGATCAACCGGCAGATTTACGGAGCTAATCCCTAATATGTTATTCATAAATAAATACGCCATCACAATCGCAAGTCCACTCGCAATCACCCCCATGACATCTCGAAACAAACTTGTAAAAATTAAAATCAACACATAACCCCCAAAAATCAAACGACCCAAAGCTGGATTGAACAGGATTGAAATAAATGTCCATAAAGTAATCATCGCCATAAACGAAAGATATTTTCATAATGAATATTAACTTTTCGCTGTAGCATGAGTAATGATCCAAACATCGCCATTAAAATTAACATGATTAAAAATAAATACTGATCCCAGGTAAATAATTCTAGGTGATATTTTTCTAACACTAACTTTATAATCAATGAGATTAGTATTATTACTGGATAACCGATAATTAAAGATCGAATCCCTTCTTTTTCCTGGTGCTCAAGAATATATTGCTGTAATGATCCTATTGGCGCAGTAACCAAATCAATCCATTGTTTAGTTTTATTTATACCCCATTCACTATCAATGCTCCACTTTTTAAAAATACTAGATAAAAGTAAACTGCCTGCACCACGGGCATTTTTGGAATCAATATTCCGTGTAAAAGTCAAGTCTAAAAAATACGCTGAGAAAAAATACCATTCAATCGATGGAATGAACGCGGTGGTACTAAATATACTCACTTTTTTATTATTCAATCCTTTTAGAAGTTGGATATACTTTGCAACCGGCAAGGATAGTTTGGTCCAATTCGGACTACCAAATAAAATCAAATCGTATTGAGATACGTCGGTAATTCTAGGTGATACAATTTCACATTCGTTTCTGAACATTCGCAACCAAGACCAATACGTAAAACCATGTTCTTTAAAAGGTTTAATGATTTCTACATCAACCATGTGGTTTCGTTTAACTAATTCCTGTTTGATATATTTTGCGACTTTTTCGGTTCCTTGAGTTTTTGAATAGTAAGCAATTAAAATTTTCACAATTTACATTCATTGTAGACATGGATTTACAAACCGTCTAGTTTTCATATATGGAATATATCTAACACCCACACAAGTAAAATACCCCATAGCCTTGATAAGCCAACTATCTCATCATATAATCTAGCCAGTTTCGTAGAACCTAAGGAAGGAGGACTCATCCTCATGGCAAAGGGATTTAACCGTCCTAAAAATGCATATCATCTTGTCAAAGATGAAACAGATCAGCGCTGGTATCCATTCGAGCCCTGGACGATTGTAGTTTCGAAAGGTGAAGCAATCCCAACTCAAGGGATTGTGTTCGAAACCTCCAAAGGACAAGTGCTTTGGTTCGTTTGTCCAAAAGGCAGTGGTCGGATCCATCGACAACATTTTCTCCTGGGTGTGAGTCGAGAGGATTACCAAGTAGCAACACCCGAGGAACAAGCTGAAATTCTGAGTGGGTTTAAAGCCCACATCAACCAAATCGACCACGCACCAGGCTGGCCCAATGTGGTCGCGTTTGTATCTGTACTTCGCTAGATTGGTCAGAGGACTCGTCCTCTGACCAATTAAATATACATAAGCAGGAAACATGTCATTCCGAACGAAGAGAGGAATCCCTTTCCTTCGGGAATAAATACAAAAGCGATTTCTCACCACTTGCTTTGCTCGGGATTCGAAATGACAAACTGATTACTCAAAACCCTTGACAACTCTAATATCCCTGTGCAATTTCGTCTGTTTCAGTGAAAATCGGTTTTGGGTTGGGTACTACCCTTTCATCAATTGTAAAATCATCATACAGATCAAAGTCCTTCATACGTTTTTGTAACTCTTGTTTGGACATCCAAAAGTTTTCTTGAAATTCACTTTTTCCGATTAGATTTCCGGCAAAATCCGCAACAAAAAATATATAGAAAATTACATCTTGTACATAACTACCATCTTCCCGATGACGGAGTTTGTGATAAATCTTATCCAAGATAAATGATTTAGCGGTAAGTCCGGATTCTTCAAACAACTCCCGCGCCGCGGCTTGTTGCAGGGTTTCCCCAAAACGAACCTTACCCGTAATACGACCAAGTTTACCAAAATACGGCTGTCGCAGGCGTTTATTTAAAAGATGTTCGATCTCACCTGTTTTGCCATTTTTCCGTACTCCCCAAATAATAATCGAGGTCTTTGGTTGTTTTTCCACAATTTCGACATTATCATCAAGTAAATTACAGTAATCTTTTCCCAAATCGGTTAGTTGATATCGAGATCCGTCTTTACCCACTAAACCAAATTCAATTAATTGTTTTAAATGATAGTTCATATGTTCACTTTCAAGCCCTTCGATGAGCAAATCGTTAAAACGTTGAATCGGATTTAAGGTAAGTTTTTTCAGAATTGATTTTTGATAATAATGAATCTTGATTTCCGTATTATTCATAATGCGTTGATATCACAATCAATTCGGTTACGTCAACTCAAGCACATTTTAGTTAACGTCGTTTGGCTGTCCACAAATCCTTCCACCAATCATGTACCGAACGTTTCAAAATTACCGATGCCAATTTTTTAGCAGTTTTAGTTTTTAACATTTTAATTTGCTCATTATCTTTAAGCCATTCTGTTGCTTCATGATTTCCGCTATGGGAATACTCTTT
>CAZZFC010000073.1:0-5509 GCA_964653325.1 uncultured Candidatus Saccharibacteria bacterium
AGCGAGTAATTTGATCCTTTGCTTAATATACCCGATTTCTAAATCTTGGGTAATAATTTCAAGATTATTTAAAAACTGTTCTTCATCGGCAGTGATCACGCCGAGATCTTTAAGTGTAAGTGAATCGATGAGTGATTGCTGCGCTTCGGTTAATGCATGATTTATTATTTGATGATTTATTTTTCCATCATTTTGAATTATTGTTAAAACAACGGTCACAGGTTCACGAATATCTGTTTTGGGAATAAAGTTAAATAGTGGTTTAATCAGATCAACCACTTGCGCATCCCGCTCGAGTGCTTCCGGTAATTGCAGAAGCATGGCGATTAATTCATGCCAAAGAGAATCTTCGCGAGTAGTTTTTTGATTATTTTTATAAGGAGTTACTAATTGGGGTAGTTGGTTGGGAATCGGGTACTTTTTTAATTCATTAAACAAACTCTGAGCGCTAACATTTAGTCGAATTGCAAGATCATTAATCAGGGTTTCTTGTTGGACTAAGTTTGGTAAAATCGCAATAAATGGCAAAATAAATCGGGTAATTTTAGCGGATTTGTGTGGATCAGAAGGATCTAAATTTTGATTGAATTTATTAAATAAATAAGTTAAAAAATCAAAAGTATTTTTTAAATCGACCTTCAGTTGCGCCGGGTTTTTATGCGCCGCTTCATCCGGGTCTTTCGCATTGGTGAGATTTGCAATCTTGACCTCAAATCCTTTCTTTAATGCAATTTCCAAAGTTCGTAAAGTTGCTTTAATCCCGGCGTCATCACTGTCAAACAATAAAACTAAACGATTGGTAAGTTTGGCAATAATATTCGCTTGAGTTTCGGTAAATGCACTGCCTTGGGGTGCGACCACGTTTTCAACTCCGATTTGATGAAGTGAAATCACGTCAAGCTGTCCTTCAACAACTATGGCATAATCGAGTTTGTGAATTGATTCTTTGGCAAAGGCATATCCGTAGAGTAAGTCACTTTTCTTAAAGATTGGTGTTTCTGGACTATTGATATATTTGGCGCCAGTTTCATTTGGGTCAAGTGAGCGTGCTGAAAACCCCACCACTTTTCCCATTCGATTAGTGATCGGAAACATTAAACGGTTACGGAACCGATCATACCAGTTTCGGTGATTATCTTTTTTTTCTTTAGGAATAATCAGTCCTGCATCCATCATTTGTTTTTCAGTAAATCCTTGGCTTTCAAGATAGAGCCCAGTTTGTTCCCAGGAGTCTGGACTATAACCAATTTTAAATTTGGTAATCATGGATTCATTAATTTTGCGTTTTTGGGTTACGTATTGATACGCCAAACTATTTTTATTACTAAGTAAAGTTTGATGAAAATAATCGGCGGTTTTCTCGCATAAATCATATAGATCGACACCTTCCTCGTGATGGAAACTATTTGTTAATGGGGTATTTGTCTCTTGAGCTAATTGAGTTAACGTGGATTTGAAATCCAAAGATTCTTTTTCCATTAAAAACGCGAATACATCGCCGCCTTTGTTACATCCAAAGCAATGCCAGGTTTGTCGCTCAGGGGAAACGAAAAAACTGGGGGATTTTTCTTTATGAAATGGGCATAATCCGGTGACATTCCGGCCGGTTTTCTTTAGCTTAACATAGCGCTCAATAAACGCGACTAAATCAATTTTTTGTTTGATGATTTCGGTAACTTCAGCCATGACTAAAGCCTATTGTATACCTTTTTTTGCTAATTATTCAAAATAATATAAAGAAATAATCAACTTAGAAAGCGTTATACCCGCCGCAATCATGATTGCAGAGGGTATATCAGTGATATGATAAACATGTGTATTTTTATCAGCATACTGTCCAAGAAATTTTAGATCATTTTAATGTAAATCCCAAGGAAGGCCTGGGAGAATTGGATGTTACCCAAAAGCTACAAACAATTGGGACGAATGAATTGCCACAACCCCATTCCGACACTGATTTCGAAATAATTTCTCGGCAATTTAAGAACCCTTTAATTCCGGTGTTAATTCTGGCAGGAATATTTAGTTTTTTTGTCCAAGAGTATATCGATGCGCTGGTGATTATTTTTACAGTATTTGTAAACGTAATAGTTGGATTTATTCAAGAGTATAAAGCTCAAAATGCGATCACGGCATTACGCCAATTAACGAAGCCGTTTGTGGTGGTATTGCGGAAAGGGATTCGCATATCGATTGAGTCAAAGAATTTAGTTCCCGGTGACATTTTGATTTTAGAAGAAGGAATGCAAGTACAAGCTGATGCCCGAATTATTATGCAATATAACTTAGGTACAAATGAATCTATTTTAACGGGTGAGTCACAAAATATAACTAAAACTGATATAAAAATTGATGGTACGGTTGTGATTAATGATCAAGCGAATATGGTATTTGCCGGAACGATGGTTGTTCGGGGTCGTGGGAAAGCAGTCGTAACCACTACCGGTAAACAAACTGAGATTGGAGCGATTGCCGATGTGGTTAGTAATACGCCGGTAGTGGTAACTCCACTGCAAAAGAGTCTGACCAAAGTGAGCCAATGGTTACTGATTTTAGTTGGTATTATTGCTGTGATTGTTTTTATTCTTGGAATAAATAATGGGAATTCATTTTTTGAGATGATTTTGTTCGCGGTTTCGTTATCAGTATCGATTTTACCGGAAGGGTTATTAATTGGGGTTACTGTAGCGTTGGCGATTGGTACTACCCGGATGGCGAAAAGGAATGCGGTTGTTCGAACACTCCCTGCAGTGGAAACTTTAGGTGAGGTTACCGTAGTTGCGGCGGATAAAACCGGGACCTTAACCCATAATCGGTTAAGTGTGATGCATGTTTTTGCGAATAATATAACTTTAGCCGGAAATGATCCGGTCCCAATCGAAAGTCATTTTTGGGCCAAGATGATCAATGCGGCTTGTTTAGTCAATAATGCTTCGGAAAATGGGGAAGATTATATAGGTGATCCCCTTGAAATTGCGCTTTTGCAGTGGGTAGAACAAAAGGGAATAGATTATGATCTAATTCGCAATCAATATCATAAAGTGAGCGAATTACCATTTTCGACTGACTATCGATTAATGGCAACGTTAATGAAAAATCAAGAAACGCAGAATAAGTATATATTTATGAAGGGTGCACCGGATCAGGTAATTGAACGTTGTGAATATGAATTGATCGAAGAACGAATTATTCACTTAACCGATGAAGTCCGTGAAGATTACTTTACCGAAGTTCGTGAAATGGCGATGATAGGATTGAAACCGTTAGTTTTGGCATATCATGAGAATATTATTTCCGAAGAGCAGTTAAGTCTTTCCCTGTTACCTACTGATTTTGTCATTTTAGGAATTATTGGTTTTGCCGATGTACTAAGGGAAGATGCCAAAGATGCGATTGCTAAAGTTAAACAAGCGGGAGTTCGGGTATTGATGTTAACGGGTGATCACCGATTAACCGCTTCGGCAATTGCTCGGATGGTTGGGATCAACAATCCGGATTTAGTATTAAAAGGTGAAGATATTGATGGGTTATCGGATGCGATTTTGAAAGATAAAGTTCAAAATGTAAATGTTTATGCTCGTGTAACCCCCAAACATAAGTTAAGAATTGTAAAATTATTACAAGAGTTAGGTGAGATTGTTGCGATGACGGGTGATGGGATCAATGATGCGCCGGCTCTTTCCCAGGCGAATATTGGTGTTGCCATGGGACAAGGAGGTACCGATGTGGCTAAGGAGGCTTCGGATATGGTGCTACTCGATAATAATTTTAATACAATTAAAGCAGCTATCGAAGAAGGTCGGGCTATTTTTGACAATATTAAATCAATGTTAGTTTACTTACTTTCCACCAATGTCAGTGAAGTGATTATTATGATGACGTCATTGTTATTAAAACTACCACTTCCGTTATATCCAACCCAAATTCTTTGGCATAATTTAATTACCGATGGTCTGCCAAATACGGCACTGGTATTTGAACCAGCGGATCCAGGAGTGATGGCGCGACTTCCACGTCAACCAAATCGATTTATTCTTGATCGAATCGATATTATCCGAGTCATATTTTTAGGATTAACTATGTCGGTTACGGGACTTTTAGTATTTTATTGGTATTTACAAAATACGAATATCGCCTATGCACGTACGGCGACTTTGATATATTTAGGATTTTCACAACTATTGAATGCTTATTCTGTTCATGCGGGAAGTCAGACAATTTTTAAAACGAAAATTTTTGATAACCATTTGTTAACTTTTGGAATAATTTCAGCCGCAATTTTACAATTAATCGTAGTTAAGGTACCCATTATGCAGTCAATATTCAGAACCGTTGATTTAAATATTAAAGACTGGATAATTTTAGTTACATTATCATTATCAATAATTATTATTAACGAACTTTGGCATTTAATCAGATTTATAATTCATAAGTTTGATAGGACAAACGGAAATATAACGAAACTGATTAGTTAGTAAATTCAGATCAATAAGGTTTATTCTTTTCCTTTAACCGAAAATGAAAAAGTATTAGGGAGAGAATTGATAGGTTCTGTATTATTGGATTGTGTATCATTTTGGTGGGGTTGAGGCGTTATCACAACCGGAACAATTTTCCCGTGGGTGAGTTGAAAAATAAAAAACGATGCAACGACACCAAGGACTAATCCAATTACTAAAGTGAGTGAGGTTGTATCGAATTCATTAAGTCCGCTGGTTGTCACTGGGGAAATTGTAATTGGTATCGGTGTTGGTTCTGTTGTCGGTTGGTTATCTGTAAGTAATTGACCTTGGGGTTGATAGGCATAGGTATAAGGCATCATAATAGGCATGGGAATATAGGCAAAATTTTGGGTTCCTAAGACTGTGGGATTCATGATTGTTGGAGTCGGGGTTAAGCTGGGCGTAAGATATGGAGTTAACAACGTTTTAAATCCGCCGTTATCGGTTTCGGTATCCGTTGTTGTACCATATAATTCGGAGGATAAAGTTGTAAAGCTGCCCGTTTTAGTTTTGAGGGTACCATGTTCATCTTCAGCACTAATTCGATAGAGATAAGATGAGTCAGCTAGTAAGTTTAGTAGGGTTAATGAGTGTTGTTCAGTAAAGGTATCCGCCCAAGGAGTTTCTTGCCACCGCCCAGAGACATCAGCATATTCTAGTTTGGATTTAGTTATTGGTTCGGTTCGCCAACTAATCGAAATATTATCTGATCCTCGAGTGACAAAAATTGAGTAAATCCGAATATTATCAGGAACTGATTGTGCCCAAATATTGGAAGTAAAAAAAAGTGTAATAAAAGAAAAAATAAATATCAATTTTCGCATTGATTTTATTATACACCTGTCAATGAATAATTTTAGTTGATATAGAGCCGTAGGCGGTCAACCGGAGATTAATCCTGAATTATCCGAGCAAACAGAGAAAAGATTCGATTTTGATAATAATTTGGCATATGAATAAGTTAAGATACATATGCGACATTGAAGGATGACGCATACGGGGATTAG
>CAZZFC010000074.1:0-5460 GCA_964653325.1 uncultured Candidatus Saccharibacteria bacterium
ATTAATAGCTCTTTATAAAATTGTATAAAATTTGTTTCTTGAGGCTTTAGAATTAAATGCCACTCGTTTTGGAGTTGATCAATCAAATCAACTCTCACAACATTCCCGGAGGAACCCTTCCCTTGGAACAAGATCTTTGAATTGACAACTTGGATTTTTAATTTTTGACTGAGCCGCTGAATAGTGTTTTCATCGACTAAGACTTTTTGTTGATACATAAACTTATTATACCGTCACAATAATAATTTCACGATTAACGTCACGCCTGTTTACCGACAAGGCGGGCTGAATTAAGTTCAGCATCCAGATCCCGAAACGCACAAGCATAATCGATACAAAGGGATTTCTCACATTCGTTCGGAATGACAAGGTGTTGAGTTGTCATTCCGAAGGAGTGAAACGACTGAGCCTGCCTGCGCCCGTCCACCGACGAGGCGTGGCAGGCAGGGAATCCCTTTGCATTGATAAAAGACTAGTTATTCGATTTCGACCCGGGTTAATAGTCGCCAAATCACTGCTGGCGTGGCAAGTATTTGCCGGAACGTTGCGCCCGTAATAAATCCTTTAAACTTTTAGGGTTAGGTAATTTCAAGTAAATCACGATTAATATCAAATAGCTTAACAAAATTATTCCTGCGGCTAACCGAAATTGATTAAATGGAATTATATTCCAAAGATCACTGACCCACTCCGGTGTCGTGTAATTCCAATAGTGATAAACATCAATTAAATTGATAAAACTACCAATACTAGCAATCATTGCACCAATAATCACCACCAGTTGATGCCAAGATGATTTCACAAACGGAATTAAAACAAATAACAAAACCAATCCCGGGTATAAATACCGCTCATACATTTTCGGCATAAAAATAAAATAACTAAACAAAAACAATACACCCCAAAACAATAAAATTGTAAAATCAAATTTCTTCCATCCAATATATTTTAGTTTATATAACAACAAACCCAATACAATCAATGTAAAAACAGTCACTGCTACGATTTCATAAGTAATGGGAAGTTGCGAAATTACTCTTTGCGATGAATCAAAATTCGAATTAATAAAAACCCAAAAATCTGATGCACTTCGGCTTAAACGATCCTGCCGTGTAAATGGTGCCAGTAAATTCATTCCCAATCGCAGGGAATTAGTTGCCATCGCCGGAATAATAATAATTACCGAAGTGAGGATAAATCCAGCAATAAACCTTCGGCATAATTTCCAGTTATTTATCATAATAAAGAAAAGTCCAATAATTGGGAAAAATAAAAACGCTTGAAGCTTAATCCAAAAAGAAATGGCAAATAATATACCAGCAAATACAATTGCAAATTGCGAATTCTTTTGATGCGATACAAATAGTAGAACTAAGCTTATCACAATCAATCCCATCACCACCGAATCAATTTGTCCCCAAACGCCACTAATAAACCAGTTTGCTGGTAATATCCAAAATAATCCTGCAACTAAAACCGCTTTGAATTGATCCTTTCTGGCTAAAATCATCAAATAATAAATCCCAACCGAAATTATTACGTCAAAAAAACAATTAAATACTTTCAATGTAGTCACAAATGCCTGTTCGGTTCCTCCGCCAAGCAAACTAACTCTGTAAATTCCCATCAAATAATATATAGCACCGGGTAAATAATCCATCCATTCCATATAATATTGCCAAAAACCCCTAAAACCCTGATCGTAAGCGGTTTTTCCCCAGGTATAAAAACATGTTATTGTATCGAAAGTAAAACCCCCATGAAAAAGGTTTTGTCCCCGAATTATTATCCCAAACATGATTAAACCTAGGGGAATTAACCACTTTAGCTTTTCACGGCTTAATAACAATCGAAATCGCATGTAATTCATACCTGCGATTATACTTTTATTTACAAATTACGCTACAATATGAGTATGTTCATTCTCAAACGTATCATATTTTATTTACCCCGTATTAGTTCGATTACGATTTCAACGATATGTTTCTTGTTTTTATTTGATTCGCTTTCATCAAACCAAGAAAGTTTTGCTATTTTTATTGGTAGTATCATCTCAATCGTTATTATCTTCTTTATTTTCATTACACGTAAATTCCGTCTTTTGACTTTGTTACCAATTGGGTTGTGGGTTTATATCTTGTTAGCTGGCATTAGCGGTGGAATTGTAAACACACTTAATATAATTCGATTTATCTTTTTATCATTTATTGTAAGCACCCCAATGTGGATTTCATGGTATGCATGGAAGAATCGATTCGGAGGTACGATTTATATTGCCCTGGCCGCATTATATTTATTTATTGCCTATGGGAAAATTAATACGCTACCTTTAATAATTGTCATTACAATTTTGGTTTTAACTGGAATTGGAATCATCAAATCAAAGCATCCCAAAATCAGTAACATTTCAGATACAGTAAATCCGACTGATAGTGCTGGTTGGAAATCACTCTTATCTTAAAGAACTTTTAGTGTTACGCTTAACTATATAGCCTATGACAATTTATGAGAGTAATTCTGCCCATCTGTATTTAAATAAATTTGTACTTGGTTTTTCTGGTTTATCTCATGCTAAATTAAAACGAAAAAATATTTTAGGAGTACCCTATTTAATTCGTATCCGAGAAGAAAACCGCACCATCATACTTTATTACAATCCGGCGACAATCGATTTTCACATTCCCCAAGATGCGATTGGAATCATTAATACTGATTCAACCGTATTTGGATTAGCTGATGGAGTTTCAATTGTAAAAGGAATAACAAATAATCATTCAGCGATGTTGTCATACGCTTGCGTTAATCAACTAAAAAACCTTAAAAGTGGCCTTTGGCATAAAGAAATCGAATCGATTGCGAATAAATTTGCAACCGCTCATTTTGTGGGCGCATCAACCTGTATCTGGGGTAAAATTCATCATTCGCACTTAACGACCAAACTTAAAATATTATTTGTGGGTAATCCACTAGATATGGGAATGGGTTACCTGATCACCCCTGATGGTAAACTTAATCTTAAAAATCAAAGCAGCGGATTTCTCCCAAGCAATTTCACCATTGATTCGACCGAAGTTTATTTACCCCCAGTCTACTCTTTAGTCTTTAGTACGGATGGAGTTAATTTAGATTCCGCTTCAGTTAATAATATTCTTGCAAATATTAACCAATTAAATTTCGAACAAACACTATCACTGTTAAGTGAACATATTAAACCGAATCCTGACGATCAAAGTTTATGCATTATTCATCAATTCACCGAATAATTCCTTTTTATATCAATTGATTTAATTGCCTAATTACCACTGGCGAGTTAAAATTAGTACGATTAAATCAATCTCTAATCAAATTTTATAATTATGTATAACTTATTAACACCCGCCCAATACCCTTTACTAAATTCACGAATTGACGGATGGAAAAAACTCGCCAAAGTAAATGCTCGGATTGTTGATATATATGTTTTCCCAATTGAGGTATTTGAGTATTTCCTACAAAATCAAAGTTTACCACCTGAATTTATTGATGATGTAACAAAAGTTACCCAAAAAATAATTAATGAAAGTCCATCGCATACGGTCCTCGTCCGACGGGCATTTGTGGTTCCCGGAATAATCAACCCACCCGGACCGCGTTTTTTAGGATTAAAATCACCCCAAGAAGTAATAACTGCGATTAAACAGCTTTTTGAATTTGTAATCGAACAAAGATACCATCAAGTTAAAGATTATCAAATCAGTGGTTGGCTCGAACCCCCATCTCTCGTATTAGATATTGAAAAATTCAAAACAAATAATCAATCCACAATAATTCCTTATGGCGGATATGGTTTTGCTGAAAATGGTTCAGTCTATATTTATGCCGTTTTTGGGATTAATGAAGGGGTTCAATCACTCGCGGCGGATCGATATGAAATTGAATTTAAAAATAATCGTGGATTCATTGTCAATAAAGAAATTCCCCAGAAAAATCTCATGCTTTGCACAACTACTCACAAGGAAATAACCCAACTCCAAGTACCCGTCGAATCTCAATTTGAACAAGTTCTGGCAGATGGGGAAATTGTTGAGATAGCTCGAGTTGTTCACGAATTATCTAAAGAATACGGTCCCCAAAGGGTCGAATTTTCCACTGATGAAAAAGGGATTTGTTTTAATGAAGTTGCCGATTATTGGAAAGAAGACAAACCGGTAAATCATAACATTAATATTCAAGGAGTTGTAAAGGTAATCAATAACATTGAGGATTTTCAAGAGATCACTCGCATACCGGTAGATGAATTAATTTCCGGAAAAATTATCATTAAAATTAGCGAAAATATTATTATTAATCGTGATTATGACGTTTTAGGTACACTCGCGTCCTGGAAAGATCGTCTGTATGTACTATACCCAGGCGTTGCCGCAACTCAACATGCAATGCGGATTCTTACCGATAAAGGTCATCGTGCTTTTCTAGTTGGAAACCAAAAATTCGAAGATCAAGATACCGTTCAAATTGTCGTTACTGGAGGTAAAGTTCGTATTACTAATTTATCTCGAACCCAAAATCAGAAGTATGTATCGCTCTGGGATGCTTCCTTACTTGGATCTGAAATCTGTGGCGGTAAAGCCCATCGATTATCAACCTTAAAGATCTTAGGTTTTCAGGTCCCCCATGGAGCTGTCTTGACAACGCTTTTATTTGATTCGGTGATCAAAGCTTTAGGTTATGAACCATCAATTTCTTTATCCGAATTTACTGACATTCATAAATTACTTGAAAATCCTTCCCCTGAAATTCTGGAAATAATTAAGTCTCAACTCGTTGATTACCAAAAATCAGATCGAATTTTTGCCGTGCGTTCATCCGCCACCATCGAGGATGATGCTCAAAATTCGATGGCTGGAATGTATGATTCTTTTTTAAATGTTAGTGGTGACGATTTAACGGGGAAAGTAATTCAAGTTATTCAATCAGCATTTTCAATCAAAATCATGAATTTTTTAAATGAGAATCCCGATTTAATTAAAAAACAAAAAATGGCGGTGATTATTCAGGAAATGATCCCAGCACGATGTGCCGGAGTAATATTTGGCGCAAATGTACAATCAAAGGACACCGACATTGTTGAAATCGAAGCAAAAGAAGGATTAGGAGAAGGAATTGTTTCAGGTGAGGCAAAGGAAATCGAACAATGTAAATTTTCTCGTTCACAGCGCCATATTATCGAACATAAAAAACCAACCATTCTCTCATCAACCGAAGCCAAAGCCCTCTTTATGCTTTCGGAACGATTACGCAGCGAATTTAATAGCCCGCAAGATATCGAATGGGCGATTGATCAAAACGGTCAAATCTGGATTTTACAAACCCGAGATTTATTCCTGGGATAAATTAACCTTGTATACTTTTGCTACAATAGCCACATGAGTCAATTACAAGCCGGTTTAGTTGGACTTCCGAATGTCGGTAAGTCAACAC
>CAZZFC010000075.1:0-5401 GCA_964653325.1 uncultured Candidatus Saccharibacteria bacterium
TTATTCTGAATATCTCATTATTGATAGCAAGTGGCATGGGTGCTTTATCCTCAAATTCCATACCATCATCAAGTCTCTTTTTAGCAAGCTCAATTAAAACATCAAGCTCATAAAGACCGTCAATTAAAAAGCTTACTTCTTGCAGCTTCTGCCTCAAAATGTTGTTTGAAATAAATTCTGTCGGTGGAATCTTCCTTGCGTATAGAGCAAACGAATTGTGACTTATTTCCTCATTGAAAAGTTCCAATGCTTTCTGCGAACAAAACCTAGTGCTTCTTCCGCACTTAACCCAACTATCGTATTCAAAGAAATGCTCACTCCTCTCTATGAGACTATGACCCTTCCTTTCTGGTATTACAATGTCAGACTTTTGAAGGGTTTTAGGCTTTATATCAACAAGTGTACTGTTGGACTTTTTATTCATTGTTAACCCCTTATAACTTTCATTTTATCATCATATGTCTACAAAAATCCCGAACCTGTTTATTGGACATTGCTATGTCAAAAATTTATCTAAGTAAAGTATCTGGGATTTGGAATTTTGTGACGTGTCGGAATAACATGACAGCTTTACATTATCTAAAGCTTTGTGGTAATGTTTTGTTGCTATGAGCCATAAAATCCCTTGTAAAAACTTAGAAGGTCAAAATTGTACGATAGAAATATCTGAACATGTCGACACTTGTCCAAATTGCGGACAAAAAGGAGTTCAAGAGTTTATCTTCGCAACTCTTTTCAGAGATTACTCAGGTAATTTGGTTGAGGCATTATATCGATGTCCAAATAATAAGTGTAAATTCGCCTTCTTCGCTTATTACACAGCTCATGACAGATTGAGAAATTATTACCACTTAAGTCGCTCTAAAATTCCATTCTATTATGATCCTCAGCACTTTCCAAAAATTATAGACGAGATTTCTGCTAATTTTTCAAAAATATATAATCAAGCTAGAATAGCCGAAGAATGTGGTCTTGACCAAATAGCTGGTTGCGGATATAGAAAATCTATTGAGTTTTTAGTTAAAGATTATTTGAAAAAGAAACAAATTAAAACGGCTGCGGAAGTAAAAAGTATGCGTTTGGGTGATGCAATAAAAGCCATTGGGGATGTCAAGATTCAATCTTGTGCTGAAAGAGCAACTTGGCTAGGAAATGACGAAACTCATTATGAAAAAATTTGGAAAAACTTAGATATTAACAATCTGAAAGATTTAATTAGGCTTACAGTAATTTGGGTTGAATCAGAGGCATTAACTGAAAAATATCGGAAAAAAATGCCTAAGAAACCCTAGGTAAAAACCTGCCATACTCCACAGTTCGCCCTTTCTCATTTAAAACCCTTGTAGCAAGACATATGTCGCACCTGAAATGGTATCTGTAATCATTTTCTGGTTTCTCTAAAAAGCAATTTTCCAACCTCATTTCATTTTCGCAGTTTTGGCACAAAACCTTCTTTTTAATCTCTGGAAACTTTCGAGCTTTAATTGTTCTTTTTTGATTCTTTTTATTCCTTTTGAGAGCAGGCAGATCTTTTAACTTCCCTTTTTCAGCTTTCTCGTTGAGCTTTTTTAAGGCTTCCTTGCCGTAATCTTCCTCATAATCTTTAAAATACCGATTCGTGAAATCGTAGATCAGTCGAGCGTATTGTTCTATAAAGAATTTCTCGTCCTTTTCATCCATTCCCACATTGAAGTAAGATGTTCCTTGAGCATTGATCCATCTCTTAGTATTTGCGTCAAATCTGGGCGGCTCTGAGGCCTCAAGAGGCTCTTTATTTAGGCGATCCTGGACACTCTTGGGGAATTTCTCTCTATAAACAACTTCGAACTTTTTATACTTTTTAACTCTCTCTTTTAGATGATCATGAATCTTTGTATAGGCTGGTTCTTTAAATGGTTTTTCTGTATTTAACAGGCTGACGATTTGTTTATTTCCCAGTAAAACGGTGACGTTTTTAGCCTTGCTTTTTTCGGCTTCCTTCAAGGCTTCATCTATGCCTAGATACGTCCCACCAACTTCATTTAGGTTAAAAGCGTGTTCCCCGCTTTGACTCCATAAACGGCCGTTGGGAGCAAAGGTTAAAATTCCCAGTCCTGCAGATTTTTCCTTTTCGTTAAAATAATACTGAACGGCTATCCTGAAATCGTCAAAATAATAGTGACTTGCGGATTCATCTTTGGTGAGGGGCGATTCATACGGCAGAGGCTCAATTCCCTCCTGCCATATTTTAAAGTATGCAATAAGTGACATTTTTGACTGTTTTTAATTGAGTAAACCATTGGCGTTCTCAGAAGATAAACAATTGTATATATCTTCCATCTCTTTTTCGGTTAATCGGTTTTTAGACTTCCTTATGGTGTACTCGTGGAATTTATCTCCGCCAATCCAGATATTTCGAATCATTCCATGGATCGTGTTTTTGTCAATTTGTCCATTTGGAAATTCTAATACGCCAGACACAAAATACTTTTTACCTAACTTTTCTTCCAATATATTTGAGATGGTCAGAGCTTCCGCCATTGTCTGCTTAATGAAATCCTTTGACGGAACTGAACCGTTGACGTACAATTGGTCGTCTATATAACTCACTGTGCCCCTGTTCGCTTTAACCTCAACAGTAAAAACACCAGCAGGACTAACAATGACAAAATCAACATTACCTCGCCCAGTTTGAAAGTCACTTATCACTTTATATCCAGGCAATCTTTCCTCAAGCTCTTTTTTAACTCTTAATTCATTCCCTGCTCCAACTCCCCAGGTTCTGTAATTTTTCTGCCTATCTTTTCTGTTTTGTCTGCTTAGAGATCTAACCAAAAGAAACGTGGGAATGGAACAATAAGCTACCCAGATGAGAATTGTTAGAGCAGAAGAATTTTTTATCCTTTGCAGACCTATCGTGTACCAGAATAAGGCCGAAACAATAAGTGCTCCAATCGCCCATTTTATTATTTTGAAAATCAGTTCATTTCTCTTGTATTGTCGAAAGGTAAAGCTATTTTTATTATCTGCCATATCCCTCCTGCCATAGTTTGAAGTAAGCGATGAGCATAACAAGCCAATTTAAATGATACCTTTTTCTAAATCCCAGCTAGGGCATACTGCATTACCGTAAGCAATCCCCTGAAGCATGGAGTCTTTGTTTGTGAAATTTTTAAAATCAAGGAAATAAAAAAGATATATTTTTAAAAGAGAACTCAAGCGGTAATAAAAAGTAAACCCATTGCTTCCATATTTATTCACGACATCTGATTTGTCCCAAACTTTTCCATGCATTACCCAGTTTCTCACCGTAGCTACGTCTTGCAGAAAAGAGTTAATATTTTTATTTCCTTTTATACTTTTTAACTCACCACTTAATTGAAATTTATCATTATTTACATACATAAACATGTCCTTAAGCTCTGTACGTTTCAAACTCTCAGGATTTTGATTTTTGTCCAGAGAATAGATGCTTCTGCAAAAATGTTCGAAAGAAAGAAGGTACCAAACATCTTTTAGATCCCTATATTTTGTAAAAAAATCAGCTTCAAACAACCAAAGTAATGTCTCGAAAACTACCACTTGTCTTTTTTCGTCTAGATTATCAATCGAATCTGTTGCTGCGTTTAAAAATTGCTCTGTTTCATTTGTGTCAAGGATTGGCCAGTCATATGATTTTCCCATTCGGTAAAAATAGTCTTTAATTGGTTTTCCATTCTCAATTTTAATAACAGGAAATATGTTGCGATTCTGGGCAAGGGAAAGTAAAAAACAATAATCTTGGATTTTTTCTTGCTTTGGATAAACTATTGACGCCTCTGGATTCTCTGTAATAGTTTTAGCCGAAGCTAAAACGATGCTTTCTTCTTTAAATGTTCTATTTCTCTTAGTCCAACTTTTGTTTCTTTTGCCGTAACCCCTAATGCATGAAAAGACGTAGTGTTTCGTTTTAATCGATCTGTTTAGTTGCAAGTTTGCGATTTTAATCATAACTTCGATTAAGTATTTATCAAAACCTTACTCAAATTCCATGGGAGCATTATCCTTTTCTTTTCACCACCTCCGAAAGCGTTCTGCATCCATTAACTCGAAACCGAATTTACTTTCTATCTCTGAATTTTTAAAATAGCCAATGAGTTGGTCATCCGTTGGAAAATCCATTGCAAAAGGTAAACCAATGTTTTTTGTATTAAATTTGAAATATGCTTGTCTTAAGTAACGTTCTCTGTCGCCGATGGGATTAGTAACAGCTATTCTACAGTTTGGCTCTAAACCATTTTCTAATTCCCCCTCTATAGTCTCCAATATTTTAGGAATAATATTGTTTAAATTGTTTATCATCTCGGTGTCGGGCTTCTTGCCCCCATGGAAAAGATATTGTCTGTGTTTCCATATCAACTTAAATTCTTCATTGCTCAAAGATTGATAATATTTTAATAATCTTTTTTTAATGTCGCCCTTTTTGACGTTTCGATAAGTCCTTATACATCCACACTGTGGACACCGACTCTCAATATTTGATTCCCCGACAATCCGTTCGAGGGCAAGCCAGTAATAATGAAATCTTTCTATTAATGTCCGAGCTCTATAACCATATCTTAACCATCTTAAAATGAGACTGTATTTACTATTTTTCTGAAATCTATCAATCAACCTTTGGGCTTCATTTTTACTATCCTCTTTAAGAAACAGTCCTCTAAATCTTTCCTTAACTATTTGTCTATAACACATCCTTTGTGAAGCCCCAGTCTCATCTTTCAAAATCACAAATACGTTTGAAGCATAAAGGGAGGATTTCATAATAAAACTTAAATAGTTGATTGTTTCTTCAAGCGCAAAAAAACCTTCCTTAAAAGCCTCTTTATGATTATTTGCATTAACGGTCACAAACGCTTTGATTATTCCCTTGTGTTTATTGGGATCGTTAAAGCATATTTTTACCTCGCTGGTTCCAACCTTAAAAACGACATCGTCTATGTGAGAATTCAGAATTCCTTCTACCTTATAGCCAACTAAATAATTGTTCATAAAATCGAAATCCAGTGGGTAAAAAAGCCAGTTTTTAATTCAGTTTGATATTAAGCTTGTAGCCTTATTTTTACTATATATTCTAAAGCATAAATCCTCATGTCTATCTTCTACTCTTTTTTCTTATAGTACTTCCTTCCCTTTAACTCCTCAGGCAAAAGGGATTTATCGGTGGTGGGGCCGACATAATCCTTACTCCACTTATAATCCTTAGCATAACCCAAATCTTTCATTAACTTAGTCGGGGCATTTCTCAAATGTAGAGGAATGGGCAGGTTGCCGAACTCTTTCACATCCGCCATCGCATCACCGAAAGCGTTGGTTGATGACCGATCCTTCTTACATCCAGCTAAATAGACTGTACCATGGGCAAGGTTGAGCTGACATTCGGGGT
>CAZZFC010000076.1:0-5400 GCA_964653325.1 uncultured Candidatus Saccharibacteria bacterium
TGAAATTCCACTGGTGCAATAGGTGTTTGAGTTATCAATATATGAGGCTGGACAAATTTTGGCTCCAGTCAAACCGTTTCTAATCTCATAGTGCAAGTGAAACCCGGAACTCGAACCCGTATTGCCCGATAAACCAATCGACTCACCCCGAACAATAGTTCTTCGATCCACTAAAGTATCTCCTGTCGCACACAAGTTAGTACCTCCTGTAATTGAAGTTCCAGAATCAGTAGTCGGATTCGGATTTAGATGTCCAAATAATAATTTATAATAAGGTTTCCCAGGGGTTTGTGGAGGGTCAGTATCCCCGATTACAATCGCATAGATCCCATATGATGGATTGGGTAAGCTTGGATCTTTGTTCTGTGACATATTAATACAACGATATAATGTTCCTGCAATCGGGCTGTATACCGGAAATTGACCGCCGATATCAATTGCCGCATAAGTATGATCATTCCCAGGAACCGGAGCATCCGAAGGTGAATGCCCAGTGCAAGTTGCACTCGATGCTGGTTGGCGATCACTTGGACAGTAATTAGTCGGCGGCGGATCATTATATGTCGTTAATCCAGCTGGACCACAACCTGATGAAATCTTTCGATAACCAAGATTTACCGGCCAGCCACAGGGTACATTAGTATGAGTTCCCGTAAACAAATCTGGATTTGTCGCAGGATTCCCTGAAGTGTCACCGCCTGAAGTTCCCCCACCCGTTCCAAACCAATAAGGTGGTACATCAATATATGCTCCGTTATCGTAATCAAAATAACGGTACGTACGATTTTGTTTTAACATGGCAGTCCCATCTTTCTGACCTTCATCTAAACCAAGTGGCGAATATCGTACCCAAGCTGGGAACGGTTGCGGGGCGGCTAGGGGTGAACACATTTCACACTGTGGACCTGGGAGCGGAGGCATTGCCTCGCTTGGTGCAGGAACATAATCTGGATTATAAACGGCGACTTTCACCTGTTCACACTTAATTGTCGGTAGTTCAACTCCCGGCCCACTGACCAACCATTCCGGAATCGTACAGGCAATTCCGGCACCAACCCCTGGTCGATAACCTCCACCAGTCCCACCTGTAGAACAATTACCCGTAAGACTAATATAATAAACTTTATCTATTCCGGTCACATATAACCAACCATTGATAATTCCATATGCCCCACCCTCTGCCTGACCACCCCATGCAAGTGGTGAATATGCATCTGCAGGCAAATTAGGTAGTGACTCCCATGTCCCTAAATCACCATTTGCCTCTATGTGTGCTCTTGAAAACATAGATCCTCTTGTAATATATAGATAATTACTATATACAAACATTTCACCCCGTCCAGTACCGTCGTTTGGCACATTTGAACTTACAACTTTCCAACCACCCGATGGCCGACCGTTACCATCCATCTGCAGGCCTTGAATTTGTTGGGAGGGAGGACCCTGAATACCACTCATTGTACCCGAATACAAATACCCATTCGTAAACGCACTCTTATACGGGTAAAAAGGAAGACCCCCTAGTGGGTGAAATTGGTAATGGCTTCCAGATATCCCACCAGTAACATCCATGTAATATAATCCAGGTTGAGTATTATTACTATATCCGACATACAATAATTGGTAGAGTAGATTTTTACTCCCCACGGTAGCTGGAGCAATTGTATGCCACATATTATGCCAACAACAGTTACCATTTAGGTCTGGTGAAGCATCAGTACCACCAACAAGTGTTCTACTTTGTGGAACACCGTCCGCAGAAAAATCGATCCGAATATCTTGACCATCAACAAATTCATAATTATCGCCATTTACATCTATTACCGGATGACCATATTTTAATGAACGGGTATGAGCATAGCCCACATCAACTACTGTCCAAGCCGATAAACTTCCATTGCTATTTTGCGTCGCATACATAATTTTAGTATCTTCTCGGGATTCTACATAATACATATTCCCTCGTGCAAACGAAGGTGCTTGGTGAGACTGTAAAGAACCAGGGAAAACAGCAGTTTCTTGCCATTGTCCACAAACAGTTCCTCCACTAACAGGAGTTGGCGTAGCGGTTGGAGCGGTTGGTACAGGTGTAATTACAACCCCAGTACTTGCGGCACTAACTGCATTTTGGGCGTGAATAACCCCAGCCCCAGCGGTTTGGGTAATATAAGTCACGACATCAACCCGAGATAAAGTTGACTTTGCCGATAACATTAAACCCACCAGACCCGAAACAATCGGGGCGGCCATTGAAGTTCCTTGTTTAAGCCCATATGCCGGATTACCCCAGATCGTGGAGTTTATTGCAACACCTGGGGCATTCACTGCTCCAACCCCACTCGCGGAAAATGATGCCTTAGTACCACTTTGATCAACCGCCATTACCGCCAACACATTCGTATCAGAAGCCGGATATTCTAATGCTCCACCACCATTACCCGCCGCCGCAATCATTACAATGTTAGAAGGTACTGCCGCTAATACCTGACCTAATACTGCACTGGTAGGGGGTGGATTCCCTGAACCCAATGAAAAACTCATATTAATCACTCTCACCCCGGTAGCCGGAGCGGACATTAAACTTAACGCTTGGATAATTAATGACACATCACAAGATCCAGATGGATCGCAGGCATCTGCCCCAACTAATCCAACATTCCACCCGATTGCAGAAACCCCTTGAGTATTATTGGTTTTGGCCGCAATAATTCCCGCCACATGTGTTCCATGACTACCGGTATCGGAATTGAATGCATATGCTACAGGCCAACTCATTACATTTTGTACTTTACCAGATAAATCGGGATGATTATCATAGATTTTGCCATCAATCACACCCACCTTAATATTTGGATCACCTTGAGTAATATCCCAAGCGGTTTTGGCATTAATATTATTTAACCAATAAGGGTCACCCAATAAACTATAGTCATCGGGGGTAGTTACTTGCAGATGAGCCACCTGGTTATAATCGGCAGAAGAAATACTTGGATTATTTTTAATTTCATCTAGCTTTGCAGTAATATCGATCTCACCCTTAAACAGGACATCATAAAACCCAAATCCAATTTCCGTTACCGTACACTCACCATATTGATTCATCATATTCTGAACTTCGATTAAAGCTATGGTTGTCGCTGGTTTGATAATGATAGTATTCCTTGTAATTTCTTTTTCAATCCCATTGTCGTAAACAGTTCCAATGTTACTTAGTTCATCAACACGCTCTTGACTAATTACCTCAACCATCACCGGCTCAGACTTGGGTTTATTCAACCAAGCATAAACGACAATACCAACAATTAAAGTTACAAGAACAATACAGATTGCAATTATTCTTTTAGTTAGTTTTTGGTTATTAGTTTCATTCATATTATTTACTAGTTGCTTTAACCGCAACCCGACCCATTTCTCCTTCAAATACATACACGACATCAAGCACCCGTTGACGATCAATTTGATAATACAGATTCTGATTGACGTAATATGCTGGATACGAAGCGGTGGCGACAAAATCGGTTTGAGATGTATTTCTAAATTCAATTACCGCACCTTGTCCGGTTTTAACTGCGTTTTCGGCTTTTCCCCAATTATCTAAAATTAGCATCTGATCCGTCTGCATAATATTTGGAATTAACAAATTCATTAGTCTGATTTTCCCATCCCCATCAATCACAATATAACTTTCAATCGGAAGAACTACTGGTACTGTAACAATTTCGTAAGGAATATCCATTTGTAAAAGTGTCCCCGTACCAGTTAAAGAAATTACCGGGATCCCTTCTTCTAAAGAAATATAAGTATACGTTGCTTTTTCAAAATTAAACTTGTCCTTGGGTAGTAGAGTAGTTTCAAAAAACTTATCAAGAGCCACGATTGCCATTGATTGAGTTGGAACCGTTTCTGGTAAAGTAATATCCGCCATATTAAACGCAGTACTAAAATTTATTTCTCCCATTTTCGGATCAATTAGAACTTGTGTGATCCCTTCGGGATCTTGCCAAGCACCCTGTGTCCCCAGATTCATCACGGTAGAATTACCGCCAAATCCTAATGCACCAGCAATCAGTTGCATTTTATAATCCGTAAACCATTCCGCTTCCGGTAAACTTAAAATGAATTGCGGCATTTTATAGACTTCTCGGGTTTCAATCCCACTATCTATTCCAACTGCAACTGGCACCTGATTAATCCCATCAATTGTGGAAACCGGTACAGTTAAAGTTGAGGTTATTCCTTGTTTACTTGAAAGATTACTTATTACCAAAATAATAATAAATAAAATCAATAAAATAATTCCAATTATTACGATCCTTTTTTTAAGTATCTTTTTCATTTGCAGTTATTAATAATCATATCTTGCTTAGCTATTCCTACCATATTTTATGGGCAACTTGCAGCCCCAGTCGCACAAACACCCCAGTCATTTTGAAGTCTACATGCATCATCCATCCCTGATTTTGGTACATAATTTCCTTTTTGTCGGCAGACATTCACCGAGGTTGAACCTGCTGCGATATTAAAAGAACAATCCTGATGAGATACTGCATCTGAAATAACCCGTGGACATGATCGTCCAAAACTTTGTCCATTTATCACAATCTCATTATCACTTAAGTCTCCACAATAACAGGCCGGATTACCTACATGCCAATCAAAGATTGCATGCACACTCCCACTACAATCCAGTGTCACGCACATCGTAAAACAATCATGCCAAACACAGTTTGGACCAGGCAAGTTCCGCGGCCAAGCAGTCGGTGCTGCAGTTGTTGGGCCAGGTGTTCCCGGTGGTGTCGTAGGTCCAACGGGTGGAGTGGTTGGAGCAGGAGCAAACGGAGTAATAATTATTGGTGTTAACGCTGGCGCAGGGGTTACAAAACCACCATTCATATACAATGGTCCCATCACCCGATTGGGTTTTTTTTCGTTATTAGCAAAGAAAAATCCAGGTCGACCACGATCAGTGGAACATGCCTGAACATATGGATCGTCTAAACAAGCATATGGAACAAAGGTATCTAATCCAGCAGCGTAAAGTGAATTATAACGATTTGTTTCTATCTCATACTGAATATGCCGATGCCCCGGACTACCCGAATCACCTACTAATCCTAACATTTGATTACGTGCAACATATGGCCCATAACCGTATGGAAGCTTTTGAACAGGTTCAATCCGATAGAGTAATCCGGCAAAAAAATCCGCTGTAAATGAATACCGTTTATATCGAACGTCATTGATCATTAAGCTATTTGGGGCTAGATGAAGGTAGCGAGTAATCACATCCGGAATATTATCGCGATTCAAGTCCGATTCAATCTGCACCATCCACCCGCGTTCTTTTAATTCAGCTGGCGCAGGACCCGCATAAGTTACAAATCCGGCGTGGGTTGAGTA